>DATHUL010000105.1:0-4617 GCA_035462285.1 Acidimicrobiia bacterium | reverse complement strand
CAGACCTACCACCAGGACGTCCCCGTCCCTCAGCTGCCCCGGATTCTGGTAGTCGGCGACGTGGAGCTGAACGATCCCCGGGTCGAGGTCAGCGGCGAACTCGGGCACTCTTGGTTGCTGATAGGAGGCCATGGCCACGACGACGTTGTCGGCGTGGAACTCCAGGTCACCGGCAGTTGCCAGGAAAGCGCTCCCCTCGCGTCTGAGATGGTCCACCTTCACCCCGTGGTGGATCGGGAGCCCGAAGTGGAGGGCGTATGACTCGAGGTAGTCGGCGAGCTCGTCCTTGCTGGGAAAACCCCAGTCCTCTCCGGGGATCTTCAGTCCCGGCAGGCTGTTGAACCGGTTGGGGGTGAACAACCTCAGCGAGTCCCAGCGATGACGCCACGAGTCGCCCGTCCCCTGGTTGGCGTCGAGAATCAGGAAAGGCACTCCCGCCCGCGACAGGTGGTAGCCGACGGCCAGCCCGGCCTGCCCTCCGCCGATGACCAGGGTGTCGGTTCTTTCCTGTCCGTTGCTCATGCCATAGCCTCCAATCGGGTCGTTCGAGATGAGTCGCGGAGAAAGCTGTAGATCTGCACCGAAGCCGAGACGGCGCAACCGGGGATGAACCCGATCTGATCGGTCATGAGGGCATAGGCGATCCAGGGAAGTTGAACCGATCCTCCCAGTAGCCACGCCCACCATTGGCGACGCCCGGCCGCCCAGAGGGCGAGCACCTGGAGCCCGGTGAGAAGCCAGGGCCAGAGAGCGGGGGCGCCCAAAGTGGAATCATCCCGTGCCGAGGAGGCGACCACCGCGATCGAGAGGCCGAGCGAAGCGACGATTCCGGCGGTGAGGCCTCGCCGCGTGCTGGCCCGGTCCTGGATGGTGTGCCTTCTCATACTTCGAACGTAAGGGCACAGTCCGGCGCGGTGAATACGGAATACTCCCCACGCGCAGGTGGAGCTATCTAGGGGACCAGCCCGTTCTCCGTGGCGAAGAGAGTTGCGGCGGCGCGGGAGGAGACGCCGATCTTCCGGTAGCTGTTTTGGATGTGGCGATCGACGGTCTTGGCCGAGATGTCGAGCTCTCTGGCGATCTGCTTGGTCTGCAATCCGCGGGCCAGCAGGCCGACCACCTCGGCCTCCCGTTCGGTCAGCCCGGCGGGGCGATCTATTGCCGGACGAGCCTGACCTGCCGCCTCGGCGACGGCCATGACCATCACCGGGTCGAACCCGCCTTCCCGCGCCTTCCCGACCAGCGCCTCGGTCGCTTCCTTGGGCGACAACGGCTCCCGATAGGGACGGGGCTCGGTCTTCGATTGGTAGGCGTCCGCCACGGCGAGCAGCCTGGCGGCTCGGTGGAGCGAGGAGCTGTCGAGACCCCGGTGATAGCCCGATCCGTCGAGACGCTCGTGGTGTGCCATGGCGATGGATGCCAACCCGGAGAGAAAGGGCGAAGGTGCCAGCACTCGCTCGGTGTGATAGGGATGGAGCCTCACCTGTTCCCGCTCGTCGGCGGTCAACGGGCCCGGCTTGGCCCACACCCGGGTACCGATTGCAGTCCTCCCCACGTCGTGGACCAGAGCGGCCCGTCGTATCGTCTCGACCTCCACAGGGGCGAACCCCTGTAGGCCCGCTGCTGCCGCGGCCAGTTGGGCGACTCCCGAGCTGTGGCCGGCAAGATGTGGCGAGACCAGGTCTGAAAACGCGCCGATGGCGCCGAGGGCCTGGTCGATGGCCGGGCCTTGCAGGGTCGACCAGGGACGGGGCTCTGCCCCGAGCACCTCCTCCCACAGCGTCTCGGGGACCTCGCGTGGCCCGAGAACGTCTGTGGCATCGTCGAGAAGAGCGGCAACCACCTCGGGGTCGAAAGCGTGTCCCGCCCGGGATGCGATCACACGGGTCACATACTCGTCATCGCCGAGGAGACGCTGATATGTGGCATCCCGGCCGACGTGGATGATTCGAAGAGGCAGTGGGATCTCCTCGCCGCTAGCCCGTTTCAAGACGCCATGCCCGTCCCACCGCTCGGTGAGGTACGGGAACATCTCGTGGACCGACCGGGACACGCCGAGACGTTCGGCCAGCATTCCCGCCACCTCGCACAGAGCGGCGAAATGCCCGCCCCTGAATCGAGCTGCTCGGGGAAGCCCGGTGATCGTTTGGAAGGTCCGGCGTGGCAGCGATGCCCCCGGCGACGGCAGAGCCTGGACCACTCCGGTGAGGCTCTCCACGGCCGATCCGAACTGGCGGTGTGTGAGGTGCTCGGTCATGCTGCTCCCGAAGACCTGTGATCTCTCCACCCCGTCGACGGTGCAACCCGCATACATCAATAGGCAGGCGTAATAGGTGGAGGAGGCCGTGTCGTCGTCGACGTCGAGGACCTCGCACAAGCGCATCGTGGTAAGGGTGGCGTGGAAGCCGTGCTCGAAGGGAAAGCCCATTCCCAGGTCCGTGGCCAGGCACATCGAGGCGATGACCTCGGCGGCCCGGACCTCGCCGGTCGCAGTCGGGTCCAGTTGGCCCACGCCGCCAACCGTAGTTGTCACCCGCCTGGCTCGTCGTCCGCACGCTGCCGATGACGTGGTGACATGGCCCCAAGGCCGGGGCCATGTCACCACCGCTTCGTCGGGTCAGTTGGCCGGGTACACCAGATCCGACGTTGCCGCGTCGGCGGGCCAGATCAGCTCTATGGCACCCCCGACACGCTGCATCAGCGGGTTGGGGACCGGAGCTGTCCCATCCTCCCGGAAGGTGATCGGACCGATGATGGTCGACAGACCGTCGGTGGCCGCGATCGCATCCCTGACCGCCTCATGGTCCAGGGTCCCGGCCCGCTCGATGGCGTCCGCCAGGATCTCGACCAGTGCGTAGGCGCTGCCGACGACGGGATCGGCGGGCCGACCCTCCTCCTCGAGATGCCTGGCGTTGACCTCCTCGGTCCCGGGGAATCCCAGGCCAGGATGCCAAGGAGTCGACAGCACGACCCCTTCCCCGGCCTCACCGAGATCATTCCACGTGGGCACGTCGGCCGCCCGAACCACCAGGTTGAACGGAGGCTTCCAGCCAAGCTCTCCCATCTGCTGGTAGATGGCAAACCCGTCCGGGGGTGTGGGAAGGCTGAACAAAGCCTGAACGTCGGCCGCCTGTGCCCTCAGGATGATATCGGTGAAGTCCGTCGCGCCGGGGGCGTAGGTCTCATGGAGAACCACTTCGTAGCCATTCGCGGTGGCGTTCTCGGCCCAGAGCGGCCCCAGCTCCTCACCCCAGTCGGTGCTCTCCTGGAAGATGCCGACCCGGAGCGGACGCTCTCCTTCCGGGATGAGACCGTTCAGCATCTCGAAGGTCGTAACCGCCATATCGGGCGACTTCGGGAACGGCGAGAAGAAGTAGCGGAACCCCTGTTCGTGCAGGGCTTGAGTGGAAGTGGCCACGGCCAGGTAGGGGATCTCGCTCCTCTCGGCGATCGCGGTGCCCGCGGCGACCACAGGTGTTGCGAAGCCCCCCAGGTAGGCCACGACGCCCGCGCCGCCGAGTTCCTCCATGTTGCTGGCGGTCTGGTTCGGGTCGGAGGCGTCGTCACGGACCTCCAACTCCAGCGGTAGTGACACTCCGAATTCCTCGACGGAGACACCCCCGGCCTCGTTGATCGCCTCCACCGCGTAGCGGTAACCCCGCTCGATCTGGGCTCCGCCTCCGGCGAAGGCCCCGGTCAGGGGCACCACCGCCCCGATAGTGATCGACTCCGGGGCATCCATCGGTTCCCCGGCGGTGGTCGTAGTCTCGGCCGCCGGGGCGGTGGTCGTCGCCTCCGCGGGTGCCGTTGTCGTTGTGGTGGTGTCGGCGCCCTCGGCGCCGCATGCCGCCAGGATCATCGACAACACAGCGAGCACGCTCAGTGCTGTCTTTCTCATACCAGCTCCTTTCCCTTGCTGTTTGTTGTTCCCTCGTTCGAGGTGGACCGGGTGTCTTTTTTCGACCCCCGTCGGATGAGCCGTTGTGCCCCCTCCAGAAGACCGCCGGGGAGCAGGAGGACGATGAGAATGAAGAGCAGACCGAACACCACCACCTGAAACTCCTCGATGCTGGAGGGAAGGGCGTCTCGTCCGGCCACGAAGAAGACGGACCCGATCAGTGGGCCGGTGATGGTCCCCATCCCTCCGACGAAGACCACCAGGATGGCCTCGAACGTCCAAACGACGCTGAACGGGACGCTCGGGTAGTAACTGGCGGTGAAGTAGGCGTATGAAGCCCCTGCCATTGCCGCCAGGGCGGCGCTGACGACGAAGGCGACCATCTTGTGGCTGAGCGGGTTGATCCCGGTGGATCCCGCCGCCTCCTCGTCGTCCCGCACCGCCATCATCCCCAGACCCACCTTGCTGTTCTTCAGCCAGGTCGCGACAGCGACCGTGACGACGAGGACGCCGAGGGTCATGAAGTAGGGGCCGGCGAAGTCGTATTCGCGCAGCGCTTCGACCGTGAGGGAGCTGAGTCGCGGTCTCACATTGCCCACTGTGAGGAAGATGGCGACTCCAAGGGCGAGTGTCCCGATCGTGAAGTAGATGTCGCGGAAGCGCAGCATGGGCACGCCCACCACGGCCGCGAACACGGCCGTCACCAACAGGGCTATCGC
>DATHUL010000104.1:0-2284 GCA_035462285.1 Acidimicrobiia bacterium | reverse complement strand
GACCCTGCGGCTCACCGCGCGGCGCACCTGGCGCTACTTCGAGAGGTTCGTGACCGCGGAGGAGAACTGGCTGCCGCCGGACAACTTTCAGGAGGACCTGGCCCAGGTGGCGCACCGGACATCTCCCACCAACATCGGGCTCTATCTGCTGGCGGTGCTGTCGGCGCGCGAGTTCGGCTGGATCGGGATCGAAGAGACGGTCACCCGGCTGGAAGAGACCGTATCCACGCTCCATCGGCTGGAACGGTTCCAGGGCCACTTCTTCAACTGGTACGACACCACGACATGTGAGCCGCTGGCCCCCAGATACGTCTCGACCGTGGACAGCGGCAACCTGGCCGGCCACCTGCTCGCCGTCTCCCAGGGCTGTGAGCGTCTCCGCCGGCTGGGGCCGGGCCCCGAGGTGACTGCCGGGATCCTGGACAGCGCCCTGCTGATGCAAGAGGCGGCCGACCTCCTTGCCGGCAGCGTCGACATCGAGGTGGTCTCCCCGGGCGAGCTCAACCGTGCCCTGACCGAGCTCCTCTCATCCTTGAGCATCAGGGGAGCCGCCGGGCCCGACCGTCTCGCCGACATCCTCGCCGAGGCCGAGACCCTGGCCGACATCGCCCGCACCCTGGCCAGGGCGGGGGCCGAGGAGCTGACCGTCTCGGCAGAAGCACTGCTGGCCACGGTGCGGGGCCATGTCCGAGACGATCAGGCACTGGCGGAGGTGAGCGGTCGTGAGGATCTCTCCGGTCGTCTCGGCGCCCTGGCCGAGAGGACCGCCGCCCTGGCCGAGGAGATGGACTTCTCGTTCCTGATGAACGTGGACAACAAGCTCCTCTCGGTCGGATATCGGGTCGGTGAGGAAGCCCTCGACCAGAGCCATTACGACCTGCTCGCCTCCGAGGCCCGGCTGGCCAGCTTCGTCGGCATCGCCAAAGGCGACCTTCCCCCCAGTCACTGGTTCCGTCTCGGCAGGTCGATGACCCCGATGGGTGTCGACGCGGCCTTGATCTCGTGGTCCGGCTCGATGTTCGAGTACCTGATGCCGCTCCTGGTGATGCGCTCCCCACCCGAGAGCATCCTCGACACCACCTACCGGGCCGTGGTGCGCCGTCAGATCGAGTACGGGAACGAGCGACATATCCCCTGGGGGATCTCCGAGGCCGCCTACGCCGCCCGCGACATCCATCTCGTCTACCAATACCGCGCCTTCGGGGTCCCAGGGCTCGGGTTCGAACGCGGTCTGAGCGAGGACCTGGTGGTCGCCCCCTACGCCACTCTCCTGGCGACGATGGTCGAGCCGCGGGATGCCGTGGCCAACCTTGCCCGTCTCGACGAGCTGGGGGCCCTGGGCAGCCACGGCTATTACGAGTCGCTCGACTTCACCCCGTCTCGGTTGCCGGAAGGAGAAGAGATGGTCCTGGTGCGCGCCTACATGGCCCACCACCAGGCCATGTCGCTGGTGTCCCTGGCCAACGTCCTCTTCTCCGGGCTGTGCCGTGACTTGTTCCATGCCGATCCGGCGGTGCGGGCGACTGAGTTGTTGCTCCACGAGAGGGTCCCCCGCGATGTCGAAGTGGCCCGCCCCCGCGCCGAGGAAGTGGCCGAGTCGGCCCATCCCGTCGAGGAGGCGAAAGGGGTGGTCCGCCGGATCTCGTCCCCGCACGGACCGGTTCCGGCCACGCACGTCCTCTCCAACGGCCGCCTCAGCACCGTCATCACCGCGGCCGGATCCGGCTTCACCCGTTGGCAGGGGTTGGCGGTCAACCGATGGCGGGAGGATGCCACTCGGGACAACTTCGGCACCTACTTCTTCGTCAGGGACGGGTCGGGGCGGACTTGGTCCGCTGGCTATCAGCCCACCCTGGCCGAGCCCGATTCCTATCAGGTGGCGTTCAGCGAGGACAAGGCCGAGATCACGCGGCGTGACGGGTCTCTCTCCACCAGGCTGACCGTGGTGGTCTCGGAGGAGGATGACGCCGAGGTCCGCCGGGTGAGCGTGACCAATCTGGGCCCGGCGGCGAGAGAGGTGGAGGTCACTTCGTACTCGGAGTTGGTCCTGGCAACGGCCCGGTCCGATTCGGCTCACCCCGCCTTCTCCAACCTGTTCGTGCAGACCGAGGCCGTGCCCGGTCGCGATGCCCTCCTCGCCAGCCGACGTCCCCGATCGGCCGAAGAAGAGCCGCTATGGGCCGGTCACGTACTCGCCCTGAGCGGCGAGGTAGTGGGCGGCGCCCAGTTCGAGACGGATCGAGCCCGGTTCCTGGGGCGGGGGAACCAGGTCCACCGGGCCGCC
>DATHUL010000103.1:0-5072 GCA_035462285.1 Acidimicrobiia bacterium | reverse complement strand
CCATGAACCCGCTGTGGAATGCGCCCGCCACCGGGAGCCGGATCACACGCCGGATGCCGAACTTGCCGCCGTTCTCGGCCAGCCAGTCGATGTCGTCCTTCCCTCCTGCCACCACCACCTGGCCCGGGGCGTTGACGTTGGCCACCTCGAGCCTGCCACCCTCGTCTCGGCGACGACGGGTGACCTCCTCGGCCACCTCCGGATCGGCCCCGAGCAGTGCGGCCATGCCCGAGTCCTCCACGCCGGCGGCGGCGCCCATGGCCCTGCCCCTGCGCGCCACCAGAGCCAGGGCCGTGTCGTAGTCGAAGACGCCTGCTGCGGTGAGAGCGGTGTACTCACCCAGGGAATGGCCGGCGGCGCCCGCCGGGACCGGCACCCCCTCGGATTCGACCATGTCCCACAGGGCGTAGGAGAGGGCGAAAAGGGCAGGTTGAGCATGCTCGGTCCCGGTCAGCTCCTCCTCCGGCCCGTCCAGGCAGAGAGTGCGAAGGGAGAACCCGAGCACCTGGTCGGCCCGCGCCCCGAGCAGGTCGGGCCTGGCCTCGAACAGATCCGCCCCCATGCCCACGGACTGGCTTCCCTGGCCCGGGAACAGGATGCCGACACCACTCACCTGCATCCGACTCCGACCACCCCGGTCTGGTTACGGCAGCGCCGACAAGAGCCGATCGCCGTCGGTGGAGTCGACGTCGCGGTGGGTGACTATCCGCAACCCGCTTCCCAGCGGGGGGTTCACCCTCACCCCGGCCCGGTCCAGCCTCTCCCTCAACTCGGCCCAGGGCACGCCCAGGGCAGGGAAGTGGACCCGGACCATATTGGTCTCCACCAACGACGGGTCGACGGCTCCAGGGAAGCGGTCGGCGATCACCTCGCCCAGCCGACGTGCCAGCACATGGTCCTCGACCAGACGGTCACGCTCGGCCAGGGCCACCCGGGCTGCGGCGGCGATGACGCCGGCTTGGCGCATCCCGCCCCCCAGCCGCTTGCGCAGATAGCGAATCTCGGAGATGAGGTCGGTCTCCCCGCAGACGATCGATCCCACCGGCGCCCCCAGGCCCTTCGAGAAGCAGAACTGGATGGTGTCGGCGAGCCCGGCGTAGCGGTCGGCGCTCACGCCGCTGGCGATCACGGCATTGAATATGCGGGCTCCGTCGATGTGGATGCGGAGACCGTGGGCACGGGCCACTTCGGAGGTCTTCTCCATAAGGTCGGCCGGGATCACCCGTCCCCCGGACAGATTGTGCGTGTTCTCCCACACCATCAGTCCGATCCGGGGAAAGAAGCCGGCCATGGCCATCGCCTGCTCCACGTCCTCCGGATCGATCCGACCGCCGTCGCCGGCCACGGTTCGGAAGCCGACACCGGACAGGGCCTGCGGCGCCCCGGCCTCGATGCTGCGGACATGGCTCCCCTCGTGAGCCAGCACCTCCTCGCCCGGGCTGGTCTGAGCCATTATCGATAGCTGGTTGCCCATGGTCCCGGTGGGCACGTAGATGGCGGCTTGCTTCCCGGTGACTGCGGCCGACTCCTCTTCCAGGGCATTGACGGTCGGGTCGTCCGAGTAGACGTCGTCGCCGAGCGGGGCGGACGCCATTGCCTCCAGCATGCGGGGGGTGGGACGGGTCACGGTGTCGGACCGGAAGTCGGCTGTGCCGTCGGGGAAGGCCATTGCACCAGGCTATGCGTGCTGGGCCAGGTTCACCTCATCCGGTCCAGGGCGCGGCGGATCCCCCTGGTCGCCTGGGTGATCCGCTGCTCGTTCTCCACCAGTGCGAAGCGGACGTGCCCCTCGCCGGCCGGGCCGAATCCCACCCCGGGGCTCACCGCCACTTTCGCCTCTTCGAGGAGGCGGATGGCGAAGTCGAGCGAGCTCATCTCGGCCAGGGAGTCGGGGATGGCGGCCCAGGCGAACATGGTCCCTCGAGGAGGCTCCAGCTTCCACCCGGCCCGGTCCAGCCCGGTGAGCAAGGCCTCCCGACGTCCCCGATAGATCTCGTTGACCTCCCCGACGTACTGGTCCCCTTCGTTGAGGGCGATGATCGATGCGATCTGAATCGGTTGGAAGGTCCCGTAGTCCAGGTACGACTTCAACTTGGCGAGCGCGGCCACCGCCGCCGCGTTGCCGACCACGAAACCAACCCGCCAACCAGCCATGGAGTGACCTTTGGTCAGGGTGTACAACTCCACCGCCACCTCTTCGGCGCCGGGCACCTGCAGCAACGATGGCGGGGTGTACCCGTCGAAGCCGATGTCTGCATAGGCGAAGTCGTGGACCAGGAACGCTCCCCAGCGACGGGCCAGAGCCACCAGCTCTTCGAGGAAGACGAGGTCGACACAGGTGGTGGTCGGGTTGTGCGGGAAGGAGACGACGATCACCCGTGGTGGCGGCTCGGTCCTGGTGAGAATCTCACGGAGCCCCTCGAGGAAGGCCCAGGGCCCCTGATCGAGCGGTACCCGCAAGGTTTGGGCGCCGGCCAGCGAGGCGGCGTAGAGATGGATCGGATAGCTGGGGTCGGGGACGACCGCAGAGTCTCCGGGCTCGACCAGAGTCCACATCAGATGGGCCAGACCCTCCTTGGCGCCGATCGTGGTGATCACCTGGGTGTCCGGATCGAGCTCTACCCCGAAGCGACGACGGTAACGATCGGACACCGCTCGTCTCAGATTGGGGATTCCCCGGGACGAGGAGTAGCGGTGGTTGCGCGGGTTGCGAGCCGCCTCGCACAGCTTGTCCACCGCCGCCTCCGGCGAGGGGATGTCGGGGTTCCCGAAGCCGAGGTCGATGATGTCCTCGCCCCTTCGCCGGGCCTCGAGCTTGAGGGCGTCGATCGTGGCGAAGACGTAAGGCGGGAGTGACCCGATGCGGCGAAATTCGATCATGAGATATTCAAAGTAATAGCAATGAGCTACGAGCAACGAGCAACGAGCCAGAAGGTGTCTGGCTTATGGCTTATGGCTTATGGCTTATGGCTTATGGCCTATGGCCTATGGCTTACGGCTCAGGACCTATGGCCTATCCCGACAGACGTTCCAGTGCCCGGCTGAGACGATTGGGGACGATGTTGCGGGCCACCCCCATCACCTCCCGGATCAGACCGAGGAGGTCGCCGGGACCATCCCAGTGCTCCTCCACTATCTCGGGACCGGCCCGCTCGATCAACGAGTCGATGGCGAGCATCATGAATACGACGTCGTCGGCCCAGCCGATCACCGGAATGACATCGGGGACCAGGTCGATCGGGCTGGCCACGTAGGCCGCGGCCAGGCCGAGCGCAACCTTGGAGCGGCGCGGCACCCGTGGGTCCTTGAGAAGACGACCGACCAGCTTGACCAGGTTGGGCAGCATCAAGGCGGCGTCCTTGAACAGTTGCCTCGCCTGGACCGATTCCCCGTCGGGGGGAATCACGTCATCGGGTCGAATCCGACGTGGCTCCTCTGTCATTCGATCTCGATCCTGGTCCGGGCACCGTTGCTGTCGGGATCATCATCGTCGCCGATCCGCCCTACCTCTTCGATCACCGCCTCGATCGCCTTGAGACCTTCCACCAGCGCCTGAAGCAGGTGATAGGCCGCCCTGCGACCGGCACGGCCGAACGCCTGCATCGCCTCAGACTGGTCTCTCACGTTCGCTTGTCCGGATCGGAGAAAGAGACGGTCAGGGTGCCGCCATCGAGACGGGCCCGGGTCACTTCCCTCCTGTGCAATGCATCGGGGAGGATGAACGATCTGCGGTAGGGCCCGACCTGGACATAGAGCTCGTGCCCGGTCCGATAGACGTCGAGGTCCGACTTGTCGACGAATGGGATGTCCAGCTCCATCGTGATCCCGTCGGCGGAGTCGACGATCCGGAACGGGTGGGTGGCGGTGAACCCGGCGATCGGGTCGCGTTCGCCGTAGAGCTCCGAGTACATGAACCGAAGCCGGTCGATGCCGACCATCTCGTCGTCGAAGAGCCGGAGATGAAGCCGTGGCACCTCGGCGAAGGCGCCGTCGATGGTGTCGAGATGTCCCTTCTGGATCGCCCTCCACCTCTCGAAGTAGGGGTCGGCGACCTCCTGGGGGAGCACCCTGTTGACGACCACCCCGTCCACGCCGTAGCCGAAGAGCCCGAGATAGCTGTAGGTGCGTCTCGCCTCGTCGATCACCATCTTCTCCGGGTTCACCACGAGACGGGCCGAGGTGACGCCCGGGTCCGACATCAGCTCCTTCACTCCCTCGATCGACTCGAAGACCGACTGGGCCGATGTGAACACCTCGTCCTGGGGCAGGGGCAGGTCGGTGATCCGGCTCAGGATGGGCCGGGCCGCCTTCATCAGCCTGCGCTCGGTGGGCAGCACCTTCTCGAAGTACCAGCTCAACACTTCCGGGAGAGAGAGAAGACGAAGGGTCTCGGCAGTGGGGGCGCAGTCGACCACGATCACGTCGTAGACCCCGGATCGGGCATGGCGGTTCACCTCGAGCAGGGCGAACAACTCGTCCATCCCGGGAAAGACCAGGAACTCCTCGGCCTCGATCCCTCCGGCGCCGCCCCAGTCGAGCAGATCGATCAGCTGACGACGGATCGAGCCCCAGTACCGATCGAGCTGACGTTGGGTGTCGATCTGTTGCCCGTCGAGGTTGGGCACCACCTGGCCCGGGTCGGAGCCGAGTCTCACCGCCAGCGCATCGGACAAGGAGTGGGCGGGGTCGGTCGATGTGACCAGGGTCCGGTGCCCCGCATCGGCTGCGGCCAGGGCGGTGCAGGCGGCGACCGTTGTCTTCCCCACCCCGCCCTTGCCGGTGACCAGGATGATTCTCATGCTCAGACCGAGTCGGTGACCCTCTTGCGAAGGCCCCGCAACGCAGTGGTCACGATCTGCTTCTCCGCCTGTCGCCTCAGGAACCCGGGAAGTGTGAAGTTCGGTTCCACCGAGAGGGCGTAGACCACCTCGGTGGCGCCGTCGACCGGGGTGAAGGAATAGGACCCCTCCAGCATCCTGACGTCCTTGGAGTCCGCTTCGGCCACCCAGCTCAAACGGTTGGGACGGTCGTGGGTGTAGCGGAGCACATACTCGATCTCCTTGACGAATCCC
>DATHUL010000102.1:0-10100 GCA_035462285.1 Acidimicrobiia bacterium | reverse complement strand
GGAGGTCGGGGCCGGATCCGGCTCACCGACCCCGACGACCCGCATTCCGGGCTGTTGATCGAGGCGCAGCCGCTGGGGAAGAAGGTGAGCCAGCTCACCCTGCTCTCCGGTGGTGAGCGCAGTCTGGCGGCCCTGGCTTTCCTCTTCTCCATCTTCGAGGCGCGACCCAGCCCCTTCTACTTGCTCTACGAGGTCGAAGCCGCCCTCGACGACTCGAATCTGCGTCGCTTTCTTCGCATCGTCGACGAGTTCCGCCGGCGCGCCCAGTTGTTGATCGTCACCCATCAGCAGCAGACGATGGAGGCCGCAGATGTCCTCTACGGGGTCACCATGGAGCCGGGCGGCTCCTCTCAGGTGGTCCGAAAGGACATGACTTCGGCCGGGATCGACCTGTCGGTCTGACGGTAGGTTGCGGCCCATGGATGTGACGCCCCTCGTCCTGATCCTCGTCGCCGTCGTGCTCGTCCTGATCACGACGGCGGTGGTGGTCGGTCGCCGGCGGTCACCCGACCAGCCCGCTGTCATCGAGGAGGAGAGAAGGCACTCCCCGATCGGGCGGAGCGCAGCCGCGCTGGGAGCGTCCCTTCGCCGGGCGTGGGGCGCCGGCCTCGACGACAACACCTGGGTGGAGCTCGAGGAGGCGCTGCTCGCCGCCGACGTCGGGATCGAGGCCACGTCGTCGGTGGTCGCCGGAGTCAGGTCATCGGCTCCGCACACACCCGGGGAGGCCCGCGCCGCCCTGGCGCGGCAGCTTCGGTCGGTGCTGGGCGACCGGGATCGTGGGCTGCGTCTCGACGGCGTTCCCGCGGTGGTCATGGTGGTCGGGGTCAACGGGACCGGGAAGACGACCACCATCGCCAAGCTCGCTGCCCGGTTGGGGCAATCGGGCAAGCGGGTCCTGCTCGCCGCCGGGGACACCTTCCGGGCCGCGGCCGGGGCCCAGCTCGGGATCTGGGCCGACCATCTCGGGGTGGAGGTGGTGTCGGGACAGGAGGGCGGCGACCCGGCGTCGGTCGCCTTCGATGCCATCGCGTCGGCTCGGGCCAAGGGAATCGATGTCGTGATCGTCGACACGGCCGGTCGTCTCCATGCCAAGAGGAACCTGATGGCCGAGCTGGAGAAGATCCATCGGGTCGCAGCCGGGGAACGGGGCGAGGTGGACGAGGTGCTGCTCGTCCTCGATGCGACCGGTGGCCAGAACGGGGTGGCTCAGGTACGTGAGTTCGCCTCGGCGGTGCCGATCAGCGGAGTGGTGCTGACCAAGCTCGACGGCACGGCCAAGGGCGGGATCGTGATCGCGGTGGAGCGTCAGCTCGGGGTCCCGGTAAAGTTCGTCGGGCTGGGTGAGGGGATCGACGATCTGGCGCCTTTCGACCCTGACCTCTTCGTTGCCGATCTCTTGGAGCTGTCGTGAATCGAGATGAGTTGGTCGCCGCGGCGCGTTCCGCCGCCGAGAGGTCCTATTCGCCTTACTCCCGCTTTCGGGTCGGGGCGGTGGTGGTTGCGGAGAGCGGCCAGGTCTTCACCGGGGCCAACATCGAGAACGCGGCGTACCCCTCCTCCAATTGTGGCGAGGCCACCGCCATCCACACTGCGGTCGCCGCCGGGGTCCGGAAGATCGACACACTGGTGGTGGCCTGCATCGACGCCACCGATGTCCAAGGGGCGTACCCCTGTGGTCGCTGTCGCCAGATCATGTCCGAGTTCGGAGTCGAGATCGTTCTCGTCGCCGCCGGTGAGGGCTCCGAGGTCAGGGAGCACACACTCGACGAGCTGCTGCCTCACCGCTTCATGTTCTGAGCCCGCCGGCCGGCCAGCTCTCCCGGTTCTCCTTGCGAACCACGAAACGCAGCCCGGACCATGTGTCGTCGACCGCGATCACCTTGTTGTCCACCATCCCCGTGGGGAGGAAGAGGTCGCGTAACGTCTGCTCGCTGAGATCCGTTTCAACCCCCGAGCTCTTCTTGGGCCACAGCACCCAGATCGCCCCGTCCGCCGGGAGGTAGGTGATGGCCCGCTGGAATCCCCTCTCTGCCTCGTCGGCCCGGTCGGCGAAGACGATGAAGATGTCGGCCGGGAGCTCGGTCCGATGCACTTCGACGTCGGGTGGGAGCTCGCCCAGATCGAGGTCGAAGTAGTTGGGCATGTTGAGGATCCCCACCGTCTTTCCCTCTTCGATGCCCAGTTTCCGGGCCAGGGGCGTGTCGCTGTATCCAGCCATCAACCGGCCGGCGAGGCATCGGGTCCCAACCGGTCGTTGCCGAGCGGGGCGCAGACAGGATGGACGGTGAAGATGAACGGGTCGAGCCCCTGCCAGGGAGAGCCGAGCTCGGCCAGCTCGATGACGGGTTGCTTCGAGATGACTGTCTCCTAGCCGGTCGGTCACATGGTACGTCCCGGACAGAGTTGCAGGGGACCGGCGTCATCGTGGTTGGGTGGGGCTATCGGAGCCTTTCGACGTCACCGATGCGGGACCCGATCGGCGCCGGGGCCTCAGCCTCGATCAATCGACTGTCGTCGGGGAGCTGGCGCAGCGGTCTTTCCACCCTGGGGATGGGGATGAACTGAGCGAGCCGGCTCTCGCTGCACTCCAGGGCGAGCGACCCGCATCCGCGCCGCACCACGAAGTCGTGCCACAAGACCTGGGTGTGGCGAGAAGTGTCCTCCTCCTCGGCCCACCGAAAAGGGGAGGTGACCAAGAGGATCGGGTAGCCGAGGGAGCTCCGTCCCGAGATCCCCTGCTCGATCACGGCCCGGTAGGAGACGCCGAGTTGGGACACCAGATCGTCGCCGACGTTGAATCGGAACAGCCAGTCACCGGCGGACAGGTGGTAGACGTCGTCTTCGGGCCACCAAGCGGCATCCGGGGCGTCGATCTCGTCTTGTCGTTCGGCGACACCCCAGAGGACCGAGGAGCGCGTGTCGAGCTCCACTACCAGAGTGGCGAACACGGCTTCGACCGGCCCCGGCTCGTTTGGCCCCAAATCGAGATCGAAATGGGTCCCATCGGGCAGCGCCCCGGACAGCATGACCGGGGCCTGGTCGGGAGGCAGAGGCGCAAGGGCCCCGAACTCGCCGGGTTCGATCATCGGGGTCGAGGCGAACGGCTCGGCACCGGGGGCGGTCACCGGCGAGGTGCAAGCCGTGATCAGCAGACCGAGCGTGAGAACCCTGTGCCAGGGACGCATCACGTCAGTATTACGGATGCGACCGAGAGACGGTTCGATGTCGGCGTGGGCGGGCTCCGCGGCTCGGTGACAATCCCCCCGGCGAGGCTCAGCGTTGCCCCAACGCCTCGATCAGTCTGGGGAGCACCTTGTGCACGTCTCCGACCACCCCGAGGTCGGCGATGGAGAAGATGGGTGCGTCGGGATCCTTGTTGATGGCGATGATCGTCTTGGAGTCCTTCATCCCGACCAGATGCTGCATCGCCCCCGAGATCCCCACCGCGATGTAGACGTCGGGCTTGACCGTCTTGCCGGTTTGGCCCACCTGCTTGGCATAGGGCACCCATCCGGCGTCGACGATGGCCCGGGTGGCGCCGGTCGCAGCCTTCAGCTGCTTGCCCAGACTCTCGACCAACTCGTACGCCTCGGGAGAACCGAGACCACGTCCGCCCGACACGACGACAGCGGCGTCACCGAGCTGAGGCCCTTCTCTTTCCTCGATGTGAGAGCCGGTGATCCGACCTTCGGCCGGATCGGCATCGGGGAGCTCCAGCGGCTCCACCTGGGGGACGGCGCCTCCGACTCCCTCCGCCACGAACGACTTGGGCCGGGCGAGCACGATGAACGGGCCGACATCGGCCGTCGCAGTGGCGATCCGGGTGCCGCCCAGGATCTCGTGCTCGGTCTCGACACCGTCGGCGGTGAGCCGGACATCGCTGGCGTTGGAGAGGACGCCGAGCCCGAGGCGCGCCGCCAGTCGTCCCGCGATGTCCCGGTCGTTGTAGGCCTGTCCCATCAGGATCAGGTCGGGAGGGTCGACGCCGACCCGCTCGGCCAGGGCGGCGGCCACCGGGGCCGATGCCAGCCGGTCGCCGGTGTCTGCATGCAGGACTCTGCTCGCCCCGTGATCACCCAAGGCTGCGAACACCTCCTCGGAGCCGGATCCGAGGAGGATCACGGTGACCTCGCCGAGCTGACGAGCCTTGGCCAGCAACTCGAGGCCGAGAGTCGTGGGCCGACCCTCCTCCTGCTCGACGAACACCCATATCGAGGCCATCAGATCACCTTCCGCTGCTCGAGCAAGGAGACGATGGCGAGATGAGCCTCGCCCTCGTCCTCGATCTTCTGCCCGGAGCCTCGCTCCGGGGCATCCACGATCGATGTCACCATCTGCCCGGGCCCGGGCTCGGCGCCCAGGTCACTCATCGACATGGTCTCCACCGGCTTCTTCTTGGCGTCCATGATCCCCTTGAAGGTGGGGTAGCGGGGCTCGACGACTCCTGCGGTCACCGTCACCAGGGCGGGCAGGGTCGAGGTCACCACGTCGTATCCGGCCATGGTCTGTCGGTGGATGGTCACCGAGCCATCGCCGGCCTCGACATGGGTGGCGTAGGTGAGGGCAGGGACCCCGAGCAGCTCGGCGAGCATCTGGGGCACCACGCCCGAGTAACCGTCGGTCGACTCGGTACCTGCGATCACCAGGTCGAAGGTCTCGCCTTCTATCGCGGCCGCGAGCATCCGGGCCGTGGTCAACGCATCGGAACCGCGGAGCGAGTCGTCCTCGACCAGGATCGCCTTGTCGGCCCCCATGGCCAACGCCTGCCGAATCCCCTGCCCGTTCCCGGAAGGCCCCATGCTGACCAGGGTCACCGTGCCATCACCGGTCTGGGCCAGTTGCAGCCCCATCTCCACCCCGTAACGATCGGTGTCGTCGAGGATCTGCTCCTCCGGCCGTATCAGCCAGTTGGTTCCCTCTTCGAGACGGTAGGGGGTGGCCGGGTCGGGGATCTGCTTGACGCAGACGACGACCTTCATTCGCTGTCACTCCTTGTTGGATCGGGTCTGGCGATGGTAACGAGACGGGACAGTCTTGAGTAAACGCTCAAAAACGCGGGTCGGTCAGGGACCGGGATCGACTCGCTCGACGATCAGTGCCTGAGGCTCCGGTGCGGTGTCCTCGATGGTCCAGGCCGAGGCCAGGGCCGCTTCCTGGGCCTCCCAGCGAGCGGTCTCGCTGTACCGGGCCCGGGCCAGGGGTTGGCCGGACCGGACCCGGTCACCGACCTTCGCCTCCAGCGTGATGCCGACGCCGGGGTCGATGGCGTCCTCCTGACGCTCCCTCCCCGCACCGAGGCGCATGGCCACCACTCCGATGGTGAGGGCGTCGCAACGGGTCACATACCCGTCCTTTGGAGCAGTGATCACTCCCTCATGGGGACAGACCGGCAGTAGATCGGGGTTCTCGATGGCGGAACGGTCCCCGCCCTGGGCCACGATCACGTCGGCCAGCTTTTCGAGGGCCTTCCCCGACTCGATCGCCTCTGTGAGTGTCTGCCGTCCCCCTCCGATCCCGGCGAGGTCCAGCATCATCTCGCCCAATGTGAGGGTCAGCTCGACGACGTCATCGGGGCCCCCTCCACGGAGGACGTCGATCGCCTCTCTCAGCTCGTTGGCGTTGCCCACCTCGCGACCGAGGGGTTGGCCCATCCAGGAGATGAGGGCGACGGTGTTCACCCCGGCTCGAGCACCGATGTCGACCATGGTGCGCGCCAGTTCCCGGGAGCCCTCGAGGTCCTTCATGAACGCGCCCGAGCCCGTCTTGACGTCGAGGACGAGGCCGTCCAGACCTTCGGCCAGCTTCTTGGACATGATCGACGAGGCGATGAGCGGGAGGGAGGGGACCGTGCCGGTGGCATCGCGCAGGGCGTAGAGCTTACGGTCAGCCGGGACCAGGGCCTCGGTCTGGCCGGCCAGGACGAGACCATGCGCGATGAGAACCCGACGGAAGTCGTCCGGCTCGAGACGGGTGGTGAATCCGGGGACACTCTCCAGCTTGTCCAGGGTCCCCCCGGTGTGGCCCAGGCCCCGACCCGACATCATGGGGACCACCACCCCCACCGAGGCGACCAAAGGCGCCAGCGGGAGCGAGATCTTGTCGCCGACGCCGCCGGTGGAGTGCTTGTCCACCTTGGCCGCCGTGATCCGGGATAGGTCGAGGACCTCGCCGGAGTGGAGCATGGCCTTGGTCCAGGCCGCCAGTTCGTCGCCGTTCAAGCCCCGTATGAAGATCGCCATCGCCATCGCCGCCATCTGGTAGTCGGTGACGGCGCCGTCGGTATATGCCCGGATCAGCCACTCGATCGCCTCGGATGTGAGTGAGCCCCCGTCTCTCTTGGTCTCGATCAGCTCGATCGCGGTATACGCCATCGACCCGACGTTATCGGGTCGGGCCCGGCCACCCGCGCCATCTCACCCCTCCGTCGCCTGGTCCCACCCACTTCCCCCATCCGCGACCTGACGGGCCGGGCTCAGCCCCGCTCCACCGGCACGCCCACCAGCGAGCCGTATTCGGTCCACGAGCCGTCGTAGTTCCCGACGTCTTCGTGGCCGAGCAGCTCGCTGAGGACGAACCAGGTGTGTGAGGAGCGTTCCCCGATTCGGCAATAGGCGACTATCTCCCCGCCGTCGACCCCGGCGCCCTGGTAGAGCTCTCTCAGCTCCTCGGCCGATTTGAAGGTCCCGTCCTCGTTGGCGGCTTTGCTCCAGGGGATGTTCTTGGCCCCGGGGATGTGGCCGGCGACGTAGGGCTGCTCCTGGGGAAGATGATCGGGAGCGATCTTCTCGCCGCTGAACTCCTCCGGTGAGCGCACGTCGACCAGCGTTACCGAGCCGAGCGTCTCCAGGACTCGATCACGAAAGACGCGGAGCTGGGGACGCTCGGGGCCGGTGATCCGGTATTCGGTCGGCGTGATCTCCGGTATCCCCGATTCGAGCGGCAGCGAGTCGACGTTCCACTTCTTCCGGCCCCCGTCGAGCAGCTTGACGTTGTCGAAGCCGCGGTACTTGAGCAGCCAGTAGGCGTAGGCGGCGAACCAGTTGTTGTTGCCCCCGTAGAGCACCACCGTGGTGTCCGGACCGACCCCGGCTGCGGAGAGCAGGGCGGAGAGCCCCTCCTGGTCGAGGTAGTCGCGCCGGACCGGATGATGGAGGTCGTCGGACCAGCTCCAGGCTATGGCGCCGGGTATGTGGTCCTTGTCATAGACGGTGGCGTCTTCGTCCACCTCGACCACGCGGATGTCGGGGTCGCTCAGGTGCGTCTTGAGCCAATCGGTGGTAACCAGGGCGTCGGGGTTTGCATAGGACATCTGTACATCGCTCCTTTGGGTCGGACATGGGTGAAGACGCCTGGAATGGGGTTCGCTCTCGGGCGGTGGCGTCGTTCAGGAGCGGAGACGGCATGTGGCCTCGGCGCCCGGGCTGCCCGCCCGAGAGCTCTCACAGAGACACACACACATCGTCATGCCTGACACGGCGGCAAAGATATGCCCCGGACGGGGCAAAGTCAACGTGGTCGGGATGCGTCCAACCCGACCAGGCCTTCGAGTTCGGGAAGTCCCAGGGCCAGGTTCAGGTTCTGGATCGCCTGCACCGCGGCGCCCTTGAGCAGGTTGTCCTCGGCGGCGACCACCACTGCGTTCAGCCCGTCGGCACTGGTCTGGAACCCGCCGACGATCACACCGGGGTGTCCCGCCCCGTCCCTGAGCTCCGGGGCCCGGTCGACGACCTCGATCAAGGGCTCCTCGCCGTAATCGGCCTCGAAACGGGCCCTGACCTCGTCGTGGCTCGCCGGTCGGGCGAGAGGGACATGGGCCGTCACCAGGAGCCCGCGGAAGGCGGGATGGACATGGGGCATGAAACGGACCGGGATCCCGAGATGACGTGTTGCCTCCCGCTCGTGATTGTGCCCGACCAACTGGTAGGGCATCAGGTTGTCGGAGAGCCGATCGGGATCGTTTCGGGGACCGGGAGCGGAACCGGCGCCGGAGAAGCCGGAGACACCGAAGACGGCGGGGACCCCGGAGATGAGGTCGACCATGGGGGCGAGGGCGATCTGGGTGGCGGTGGCGTAGCAGCCCGGGTTGGCGATCCGGGTCGCGCCCTTCAGCTCCTCGCGGAAAAGCTCGGGGAGCCCGTACTGCCAGCCGTCGTCGAAGCGGTGGTCGGCCGAGATGTCGACGATGACGATGCTCTCGCCCACCGCCTCCACATGGGAGGCGCCCGCTCCGTCGGGCAGGGCGAGGAAGACGGCCTCGACCCCACTCGTTGCCAGCTCGTCGGGCCCGATCGACTCGAACCGGACCTCGTCCTGTCCTGGCACCGGTTGGCCGGCGAGCTCCCGGGAGCCGGCAAAGGCGAGTTCTAGCCGGGGATGGCCCCGGATCAGACGTACCAGCTCGGCGCCGGTGTGGCCCCTGGCCCCGACCACCCCGACCTCGTGCCGCTCACCCATCGTCGTCCCCGACGAAGGATGCGGGCAGGGCGGCGATACTCTCCACCACCGAGGCGATCCGGTCCAAGTCGGTCTCGCCCTTCCAGAAGATGGTCCAAGGCCCCCGTTTCACCGATCCGTCAGCCTCTTCCACGTAGAAGGAGTTGAAGCCGTTGTCGGTGCGGGAGCGCCAGTACAGGATCGGATGGTCGGCGACGAGAGAGGCCCACACGGTGCGGGCCAGGCCCTCGCCCCGGGCGTCTTCGAGGATGGCGAACTTGTCCAGGTAGGCGAAGTCGCCGACACGAGCGACCAGGGCGCCGGCGCGCAGGCTCTCGGAGAGGTAGGCCGTGTCCAGGTCGAGACCCTGCCACCAGCCATCGTGCAGCGTCCTGCCAAATGCCTCCTCGACCATCTTGACCACCCGACCCTCGTCGATGGCGCCCTTGTCCTTCTCGACCCCGATCAGCTCCCCCTTGCGCACCAGCGTGCCGGAACCGCCATGGGTGAACAGCTCCTTGACCAGACCCGACGGCGTGGTGATCGAGACCGATGTGGAGAGCGGCGAATCGTCGAGCAGACGCTTGATCTCGGCCAGCTTGAGACGCATCCCGGAATGGACCCAATCCTGGCCCATCAGGTTCTCGTAGTCCGAGGCCAGGTTGATCGACTCGATGACGCGACCGTCCGCCCCGAGCAGACCGCCGACGTCGGCGAGGAAGATGATCGTCATCGGCTGCACCGCATGGACAAGGGCGCGCGTGGCCGAGTCGGCGTTGATGTTGACGATCTGGCCCCCGGGGGCGACGCCGAGGCAGGTGAGGATGGGGATAGCTCCCGAGGCGACGATGGAGCGGATCAGGGAGACATGGACTTCGGTCGGCTCACCGACCAACCCGTACCTCTCCCGGTCCACGTAGTCGGCCTCGAATGCCCCGGCGGTCAGCCCGTGGGCGGAGACCCCCTGGGCCCGGATCGCCTCGACGAGGAGGATGTTCTGCTCGATGAAGGTGCTCCGGGCGGCGTCGATCACGGCGGCATCGGTGACCCGAAGCCCATCGAGCCTGGTGGTCTCGATGCCCCGCTCGCTCAGTGCCGCGTCCAGCTGTGGCCCGCCCCCGTGGATCACGATCGGGGTGAGCCCCACGGTGTGGAGGAAGGCGAGTGCGGCTGCGGTTTCTTCCAGGTGGTCGGCGAGGATCGAGCCGCCGATCTTGATGACGGCGAACCGGGCGCGGTCGACCTGGGAGAATCGCTGCAGGTAGGAGCGAATCTCCTTTCCGTCGCTCATGTTGGAGAGGAGATGGACGATGGTCTGGCGCACGTCCCGGTTCGGGCTCGGCGCCTCTGCCTGGTTCATTGCCCCACCAGTCTGGTCATGATCGCCTTCTGCACGTGGAGACGGTTCTCGGCCTCGTCGTAGGCGATGCAACTCGGGCCGTCGAAGACCTCGTCGCTCATGATCACGTTGCGCCGCATGGGGAGACAGTGCGAGACCAGGGCGTCGTTGCTCATCGACATCTTCTCGGTGTCGACGATGAAGTGCCGGTACCCGTCCCGGATCTGCTTCTCCTCGTCCCAGCGCCCGAAGAAGGGGATGGCCCCCCAGCTCTTGGCATAGACCACGTCGGCGCCGGCATAGGCCGCGTCGATGTCATGGGTGA
>DATHUL010000101.1:0-2434 GCA_035462285.1 Acidimicrobiia bacterium | reverse complement strand
CTGAAGGGCGCCGAGGAGCAGCCAATCGCCCACGGTCGGCTGGGATCGGGTCATCTCGATCAGCCCGATGGTGAGGAGGATGGCGAAGGGGTCGTTGACCCCCGACTCCACCTCGAGGATCCCGGCGAGACGTCTCGGGATCGGTGTGCTCCGCACCAGGTCGAAGACCACCGCGGCATCGGTGGAGGCGACCACGGCGCCGATGATCAGAGAGGTCTCCCAGCCGGGGCGGAACAGGAGCTGGATCCCGGCCGCGGTCACGCCGGCGGTGACCAGGACCCCGACATTGGCCAGGACGAAGCCGGGCACACCCGATTCGCGCAGCACCGAAGGCTTGGTGGTGAGACCGCCCTCGAACAGGATGACCATCAGGGCGACGACGCTCAGGTCGCGGACCAGGGCCATGTCGTCGAGGTCGACGATTCCGAGAACATCGCTCCCGAAGACCACACCGATTCCCAGCGAGATGAGGGCGGCCGGGACCCGCAAACGCTCGGAGGCCCCGACGAAGAGCACACCGATCACCATCAGCCCCGCCGCGACCAGGATCAATCCGTCGACCGGCACGGGGTCGAGCGTCATCGTGTCGGGATGTGGCGGATCGACATGTCAAGCCTCGGCAGGGAGTGGACGGGAGGATACCCCCGGGTTCGAACGCGTGGCTCGGCCCGTGGGCCGGCCCCCATTCCTACCTACGCTGTCCCGGTGCGGATCCATGTCGTCACCATGTTCCCCGAGTACTTCGAGGGGCCACTCCGAGTCTCGATCGTGGCCCGTGGCATCGAATCGGGAGCCCTCGAGATCGATCTGGTCGACCTGCGCCAGCACGGCATCGGCAAGCATCGTCAGCTCGACGATGCGCCCTTCGGCGGCGGCCCGGGCATGGTGATGATGATCGAGCCCCTCGCCGCCGCCCTGGAGCCCCTGTCGCACACCAGACGCGTTCTGTTCTCACCGGCCGGACCGATCGTGACCCAGACCACGTTGGATCGCTGGTCGGGCCACCCCGAGCTCACCTTGGTCTGCGGTCGTTTCGAGGGAGTCGACCAACGGGTGGTCGACCACTTCATCGACGAGGAGGCATCGGTGGGCGACTTCGTCCTCGCCGGGGGCGAGGTGGCGGCCGCTCTCGTCATCGAGGGGATCGCCCGACTCCTCCCCGGCGTCGTGGGCAATCCGGAGTCGACCGAGAGCGAGTCGTTTCGCCATGGGCTGCTCGAAGAGCCGGTGTACACCAGACCCGCCAGCTTCAGGGGATGGGAGGTGCCCGAAGTGCTCCTCTCCGGCAACCACGGCCTGATCGACGAATGGAGAAAGGAGCAGCGTCTGCGCCGCACCAGGGAGCGCAGACCCGATCTCCTCCGAGATGGCGAGAATCCCGATACCTGATACAATTCCGGCGGGTCGGGACCAAACCAAAGGCCTGTCCCGTCCGCTCTAGGAGTCCTCCATGAACGATCTTCACGTAGTTGAGAGCGCGCACGTCCGCGACGACATCCCCGAGTTTCGGGCCGGAGACACCGTCAAGGTCCACGTCCGGGTCGTGGAGGGGGGCCGGGAGCGTGTCCAGATATTCGAAGGCCTGGTGATAGCTCGCAACGGCGCAGGCGCCCGCGCCTCTTTCACCGTCCGCAAGCTGAGCTTCGGTGTCGGCGTCGAGCGGGTCTTCCCCCTCCACGCCCCGATCATCTCCCGAATCGAGGTGGTGCGTCGCGGCGACGTTCGCCGCTCCAAGCTCTACTACCTGCGGGACCGGGTCGGGAAGTCGGCTCGGATTAAGGAGCTGCGCGACTGACCTCACCGATCCCGAGCCCTGTGGAAGAAGACCAGGCACCTGAAGCCCCCGAGGAACCCCGCAGGCGCTCGTTCCTCGCAGAGCTGCCCGGGCTGCTGCTCACCGCGCTGGTCATCGCGGTCGTGATCAAGACCTTTCTCCTCCAGCCGTTCTGGATCCCCTCGGAGTCGATGCTCCCCACCATCGAGGTGAACGACCGGGTAATGGTCAACAAGCTCGCCTACCGGTTCGGGGAGCCTCAGCGGGGCGACGTCGTCGTGTTCCGGGACCCGCGCGAGGAGGTGGTCGAGGAGTCGATACCCGAAGCGGTCATCCGCTCGGTGCTGGAGGCGGTCGGGATCCGGACCAGGGGGGACGAGGACTTGATCAAGCGGGTGGTGGGGCTCCCGGGTGAGACCATCGAGGTGCGTGACAACCAAGTCCTGGTGGACGGAGTCCCGATCGAGGAGACCTACCTGCCCGAGGTCTTCATGCCCGACGAGCCTCCTGTCACGGTCGGGCCGGACGAGGTGTTCGTCATGGGCGACAACCGGGACGCCTCTTTCGACAGCCGGAGATTCGGCGCCATCCCTCTCGACGACCTGGTCGGGGAGGCGTTCGTGACTATCTGGCCCATCTCCCACATCGGCGGGTTCTGAG
>DATHUL010000100.1:0-4758 GCA_035462285.1 Acidimicrobiia bacterium | reverse complement strand
CCAACTACAGCAACGGATTCGCCGTACAGTCCCATGCCTACACGCTCCCCTTCGACGCCCAGGGAGCCGCCGAGGAGATAGGGGTTCCCACCCTGGTGGTCCACTCCGAGAACGCACTCGCCCCCGACCTCGCCCACCGGTTCTTCGCCAGGCTGAAGGTGCCCAAGGAGGAGCTGTGGCTCCAGTCCGAGGGGCAGATCGACTTCTACGACGATCCCGCCCTGGTCGGCGCCGCCTCGGACGCGATCGTCCGGTTCTTCGCCGAGACGTTGCGAGCACCGGGGAAGGACATCGCATGATCGGAGCCGGCTCCGACCGCGCTCGCCCGGTTCGGATCCTCGCCATCGCGGGGAGCCTGAGGCGCGACTCGCACACTCGGGCGATGCTCCGGGCTGCGGCCAGGCTGGCCCCGGAGGGGGTGACCGTGGAGGTCTACGACGGGCTGGAGACCGTCCCGGTGTTCAACGAGGACCTCGAAGCCGAGCCGCCACCGGGCGTCGTCTCATTGCGTCAGGCTCTGCGGCGGGCCGACGGGCTGCTTCTCGCCACTCCCGAGTACAACCAGTCGGTGCCCGGCGTGGTCAAGAACATGATCGACTGGATCTCCCGTGAGGATGACTTGCCCGGTCTGCCCGTCGCCGTGATCGGGGCCTCGACCGGGCCGTGGGGCACCCGGATCGCCCAAACCCTTCTTCGCCAGATGTTGCTCTCGGTGCAGGCGGCAGTCATGTCCGACCCAACGCTGTTCGTGTCCCATGTCGAGAGACTGCTCGACGACGATGGCGAGTTGGCCGATCCGCAGATCTCGAGCCGGCTACAGGGCGTGGTGGCCTCGTTCGCCGATTGGATCCGGCGCGTGGCGCCCGGTGGAGTCGAGCCCCGGTGGGCCGGGTGAACCGCCCCGGGCTGTCAGGGCGAGCGGAAGTGGGGTCTTCTCTTTTCCATGAACGCCATCACCCCCTCACGATGCTCGGGGGTCTTTCCCAGGCGTCCCTGCTCCCGTTGCTCCGCCCGCAATGCCCGGTCCAGCGAGGAGCCGGAGGCGTCCCTGACCAGGCGTCGGGTGCTGACCAGGGCGTCGGGCACCAGGTCGGCCAGCTCGGAGGCCAGCTTCCCGGCCCGGTCGAGCAGCTCTTGCTCGGGCACCACGTCGAGGCATAGCCCCAGCTCCCGGGCCTCCCCGGCCCCGACCCTCCGATTGGTCAGCGTCAACTCGAGGGCACGTGAGACACCCAGATGGTGGGAAAGCCACCAGGTAGTCCCCGTGTCGGGGACGAGCCCGATCGCGGTGAAAGCCGAGGTGAGGAACGCCGTCTCGGACATCACCCGAAGATCGCAGGCGAGGGCGACACCGAGCCCGGCGCCCGCCGCCACGCCGTTTATGGCGCCGATCACCGGCACCTCACAGTCGAGGATCGACTCGAGGGCGGGGTGGAACACGTCCTCGAGCAGAGCGGCGAGATCGGGTCCGGAGCCTTGCTCGTATTCCGCCTTCAGATCCTGCAGGTCGGCTCCGGAGCAGAAGGCCTTGCCCGCGCCGGTGAGGATCACCGCCCTGCTCTCCGCGCCCGCCCGGGACATGGCCGTCGCCAACCCCTCGCCAAGGGATGCATCGATAGCGTTGTAACGGTCCGGGCGGTTCAGGGTGACCAGTGCGACGTCCCCGTCGAGGACATAGTCGACGCTCATGTTCCTCCTCGTCGGCGAAGGCTAATCAGCGGAGAAAGCCGGGCAATCCTTGCCTTTCCGCCTATCGTTAAGCGGTATCGTCGCAATTGTGACGGCGGCAATCGTCGACCCACAAGGAGGGGCCGTGAACAAATCCGAGATGGCGGACAAGCTCGCCGACAAGGCGGACATCTCCAAAGCCAAGGCTGCGGAGATCATCGACATCATCTTCTCCACCAAGGATGGCGAGGGAATCATCGCAGTGGAGTTGGATGCCGGCCGCAAAGTGAACATCACCGGGTTCGGCAACTTCGCCACCAAGCACCGCGCCGCCCGTCAGGGGCGGAATCCGGCTACCGGGGCGACAATCACCATCGGTGCGAAGAGATACGCCCACTTCTCTGCTTCAAAGGGCCTGAAGGACCGCGTCGCCAGATAACAAGCCCTCAGCGGGATTTCTCGGGCCCCGTCTCGCGGCGGGGCCCATTACTTTGCCCCAGATGAGTCTCCGCAGATGAGTCTCCGCAGATGAGTCTCTACCGCTGGAGCCGGCCGGTCGCAATCGCCCATCGGGGCAGCCGTCTGCTCTGGCCCGAGAACACCATGGAGGCGTTCGCCGGGGCGGTATCCCTTGGCTTTCGCCATCTGGAGACCGACCTGCACCTCACCTCCGACGGCGTCCTGGTCTGTCATCACGACCTCACCGTCGACCGCACCACCGATGGTTCCGGAAGTGTCGCCGACCTCACCTTCGACCAGCTCAGTTCGCTCGACGCCGGCTATCGGCATCTGGGGGTGGGAGGTCACGTCTTCCGTGGCACCGGGATCCGGGTCCCCGCCCTCGAGGAGGCAGTTCTCGCCTTTCCCGAGGTTTGCTTCGTGGTGGACCTGAAGACGGACCGGGCGATCGAGCCGTTGCACCGGCTGATCGAGCGGCTCGGTCTGCGCGACCGGCTCATAGTCGGGTCGTTCTCTGATCGACGTCTCCGAGCATTCCGTGACCTTTCCCGGGGCCGGGTGGCGACGTCGACCGGAGCGGCGGCGAGCAGATCGTGGCTTCTCGCCTCCCGCATCGGTCGCGGGGTGAGAGGCGAGGCGAGCGCTCTCCAGCTCCCGGTGCGGTCGCGTGGGATCCGCGTCGTCGATCGCCGCCTGGTCGCCAGCGCCCATGCCCGGGGCCTCCAGGTGCACGTGTGGACGGTCAACCTCCCTGCCGAGATGACCGCTCTGCTCGAGATGGAGGTCGACGGCATCATCACCGACCGCCCCGATCTCCTCAAGGAGGTCCTGGTGGGGAGGGGGGAGTGGTGACGGTGTTCGGGGTGGCGCGGTCAGGATGCGGGGACGAGGCGGCCATCGTGGAGGTCGAGGACACGGTCGGCGTATCGGAAGGCGTCGGGATCGTGTGTGGCGGCGATGACACCGGTGCCCCCGGCGGCGACCTCGTCGATGAGCCGCCACACGAGATGAAGCCGATCCAGGTCCTGATGCGATGATGGCTCGTCTGCCAGGAGCAGCGACGGGCGCCTGATCAAGGCGCGCCCGATAGCCGCTCTCTGCTGCTCACCGAGGGAGGCGCCACCCACCGGCCGGTCGAGCAAGTGGGAGATCTCCAGCTTCTCGGCAACGCCGCTCACGTCGCCCTCGGCGTCGGCGAGACGCCCGGGAAGTCCGATGTTCTCGCCCAGGGTGAGCTCGGACAACAGCCCCAGCGATTGAGGCACCACCGCCACCCGATCCCAGGACTCGGGACGGTCCACGCCCCATTTCACCGTCCCCGCGTCCGGATCCTGCCAACCGGCCAGGATGTTGAGCAGCGTGGTCTTGCCCGAGCCCGACCGGCCCCGGACGATCACCACCTCGCCCGCCTGCACGGCGGCGGCGAGATCGTCCAGCACCACGATGACGTTCTGCCCTCGCCGGAACCTCTTCTTCACTCCCCACAGCTCGACGACGGCGCTCATCCTTTCACCGTCCCGTGCTCGAGACGGAGCAACCGGTCGGCCGCATTGAGGACCTCTTGATCATGTGAGGTGACGATCAAGGTGGCGCCGAGGTCGCGGAGCCGGGTCAGGGCGGCGACGGCGAGATGAGCCGATTGGGTATCGAGCTCGGCGGTCGGCTCGTCCGCCAGGATCAGGTCCGGCTCGCCCACCATCGCCGCAGCCAGTGCGGCACGCTGCTGCTGACCCGCCGAGAGCCGGGCCGGGTGCTCGTCGGCCAAATCCTCGATCTCGAGATGGGTGAGGAGGTCCCTGGTCGGTGCGGCTCGCCTGATCCTCCCCGCCATGACCAGGTGCTCCCAGACGGTGAGATAGGAGAGGAGGTTCGCCGCCGGATCCTGGAACAGGTATCCCATGTGCCTGGAGCGAAACCGACGACGGTCCGCCGCGCTCATCGACGTCAGCTCTCGCCCTGCGACCTCGACCCGACCCGCGTCGGGTCTGTCGATCCCGGCGATGACCCGAAGCAGGGTGGATTTGCCCGAACCGGATGGACCGGCCAGGACGGTCATTTGCCCGGCTTCGGCGACGGCGTCGACATCCCAGAGGGCCCAGACCATTTCCTGGTCGGTGCGATAGGCGCGACGGATGCCCTCGCAAAACATCGTGGGCTCAGTCCCCATGACGCAACAACTCCGATGTGTCGGCATTGTCCGCCGTGCGTTGGGCGAGGATGGCCGCCACCGCGGCTACGCCCAGGGCAATCACCAATGCGACGAGGGAAAGGTCGATCGCCCCGACCCAACGCGGGCCGGGAGGGGTCTCGGGCAGCGCATCGAGCACCCTGTAGAGACTCCCGGCGGCGACCCGGGCCGCGATGATCCCGGCGAGAGCGCCGAGGAAGGTCAGGGATGCCAACTCCAGGAAGCCGGCCTGGAGGTGCTCGGATCGTCGCAATCCCATACGCCGGGCGAGAGCGTAGGAGAGATTTCTGTGCCGCTGGCGGGTGTCGACGTAGAGCAGCACCCCGCCGATGGCGATCAGACCCGCCAGGGCAGCGTAGATCTCGAGGAAGTCGAAGGTCCAGACCACAGCGGCGAATTTGAGCTGGTCGAGAGTGGTGTCGGCGTCGATCGTGAAGGCATAG
>DATHUL010000099.1:0-7908 GCA_035462285.1 Acidimicrobiia bacterium | reverse complement strand
CTCGAGCAGGGGGATGTTCACCGATCCGGGGATGTGCCCCCTGGCGTACTCCTCCGGTTGACGGACATCGACCACGAACGACCTTCCGGCACGCCATGTCTGATGGGCCGACCCGGCGTCGACGGTGAGGTGGGGGTTGTGCCGGGTGTGCTCGATGATGGCGTCGAACAACTCATCGCGTCTGCTCTTGACCCGTGGCATGGCGGCCGGGGCCATTCCCTCGATGTGCCTGACCATCGAGGAGGCGTATTTGAAGACGTTGTCCGGGAACATGACCACCGCCAGGTTGCCGGGGGCGTCGGGGACGGTGGCCAGTGCCCCGGCCAGGGCCATGCCCGAGCTGGGGCCGGCCGGGATGCTCTCCTCCCGGTTGAGACGCAAGGTCAGGGCATAGGCGTCCTCGTTGGAGATCTCGACCATGTCGTCGTACTCGCCGGGGAGGAAGAACTCGGTCTGCTGCAGCTGACGGATGCTGCGCACTCCCGGGATGTCGTGGCCCTCGGCGGGATGGACCCCCACCACCCGGACTTCGGGGCTCTGCTCCTTGAGGAAGCGCCCGGTCCCGGTGATGGTTCCGCAGGTGCCCATGCCGGCGACGAAGTGGGTGACCGAGCCGGCGGTCTGACGCCACACCTCCGGCCCGGTGGTGCGGTAGTGGGCTTCGGGGTTGGACGGGTTCTTGTACTGGTTGAGCATGTGGAAGTCGGGCTTCTCCGCGATCTCCATCGCCCGGGCGATGGCTCCTTCCGGGGCCCACGGAGCGGGGCACAGATCGTCCTCGAGCTCCTCGACCGTGGCCCCGAAGAAGCGGAGCATGGTCCTCTTCTCGACCGGGATGGCACTGGAGAGCGGGGTGGTCAGGTTGTAGCCGAGGGCGTTCCCGATCATGGCCAGACCGAGGCCGGTGTTGCCCGACGTCGGCTCGACCAGGTCCTCTTCGGCGAGGTCGCCCTGTTCTCGGGCGCGCTCGACCATGTTGGAGGCGATCCGGTCCTTGACCGAGCCGAACGGGTTGTACCACTCCAGCTTGACGTAGACCTCGGTGTGCTCGAACCCGATCACCTGATTGAGCCGAACCAGGGGCGTCGGGTTCTCGGCGTTGGAGAGCAACCCGAGCATCGAGTCGTAGATGCGTAATGAGTGGTCGTTCATCGAGGGCCTTGCCGGAGGCAAAGGATACAGCCGGGCCCGGTATTCCCCCTGCTCGGGCCGGCCGTCAGCCCCCGAACCCGAACTCGACCTGGAGCGTGATGGTGACTGCGGATGTCCCCGGCTCGATCGGGGTGGTGGCCCGCTCGGCGCCGGCGGCGTCGGCGGCATAGGGGATCGGGACCGGGGGAGTGCTCACCGTCTCGGTGATCGACGTGGCCGCGCCCAGCGTCTGGCCGGACAGATCGGCGAGTTGGGTCGCCTTGGCCAGTGCGTCGGCCCATGCTGCCTCCCGTGCCGCCGAGACCAGCTCGGCGTTGTCCTCGAGGCTGAAGCGAAGCCCGCTCACTCGCGCCTCGTCACCTGCGGCCGCGGTGGCCGCATCGAGGACCGTGCCGGTGGTGTCGAGGTCCCTTATCTTGGCTCGCACCGTGTTGGTGACCCGGTAGCCGACCAACCGCTCCTGATTCCGCGAATAGTCGTACTCGGGGTATATCGAGTAATCGGCCGTGGTGATGTCCTCCTCGGCAACTCCGTTGGAGGTGAGGGCTGCGATCAGGGCTTGGGCCCGCTCCGCCGCGGTGGCGGTCGCCTGGTCGACGGTCTCGCCCAGCACGGAGACTCCAAGGTCGACTTCGACGGTGTCCGGTGTGCCGGTGACCTCCCCCATGCCCGTGACCGAGATCCCCATGTGTGTCTCCTCCGAGTTGTTGACCGTGACCTGCGGCGTCGCCCCACAGGCTGCGAGAAGGACGGCGAGGCCGCCGATGACTCCGATCGCGCTCAAATGTGTTTTCCGGTTCATACCAGTTGGATGCGGGAAGCGGCTCAATGGTTCCTGACCACAGTCACCTTTCCGGCCACGATGGGGACGCCCTCTGCCCCGAGCAGCTCGACCTGACGCACCCGGGGCGGGGTGCGAATCGACCCGCCCGCCCCGACCACCCGCCACCAGGGGACGTCGCCGTCGCAGTTGCGGAGGACCGTGCCCACCGCCCGAGCCGCACCGGGGAAGCCGGCCTGATCCGCCACCTCGCCGTAGGTGACCACCTCGCCCGGCCCCAGTGCGCGGATGACCTCGAGCACGGCGTCCTCGAAGACGGTCACAACGTTCCGAAGAGCCGGTCTCCCATGTCGCCGAGCCCCGGTGCGATGTAGTAGCTGGAGTTGAGCTCTCGATCGAGGGCGGCGGAGACGATGCGGACCTCGGGATGGTTCTCCTCGATCACCGCCAAGCCCTCCGGTGCCGTCACCACGCACACCGCGGTGATGTCCTTGGCCCCGTTCTCCTTGACCTTGTCGATGGCCCAGGAGAGGGACCCGCCGGTGGCCAGCAGCGGGTCCAGGATCCACACCCGGGCGGTGGAGAGCTGGGGGAACTTGTTGTAGTACTCGATGGGCTCTGCCGTCTCCTCGTTGCGTTGCACCCCGGCGAACCCGATGGCGGCATCGGGGACCAGGGTGAGCACCGACTGGAGAAGCCCGAGACCGGCCCTGAGGACGGCGACGGCCACCACCGGGCGACGCAGATGCTGGCCGATGGTCTTCTCCAGCGGGGTCTCGATCTCGACGTCGACGGTGGACATGTCGGACAACGCCTCCGCCACCAGGAGATAGCCGAGACGCTCGGTGATCTGGCGGAACTCGGGCGGGTTGGTGTCCTTGCTTCGCAACACGGCGAGCAGGTCGGCGGCGAGGGGATGATCGAGAAGCGTGAGCATGGCCCCAGCCTATTGGCTGGGGCCATGCCTGGAACACGGCTCAGCCGGTGTTGCGCATCCCGGCCGCGATGCCGTTCACGGTGAGGAGCAGGGCGCGGCTCAACTCGTCCCCGGACTCACCGGCCCGGCGCCTGGCCAGCAGCGAGACCTGGAGATAGTTGATCGGATCGAGGTAGATGTCGCGGACCGCCAGGGTCCGCTTGAGCAGGGGGAGATCGCGAAGCAGGTCGGGGGCACGCCGCAGGGCGAGGATCTCCTCGGTGGTGAGCTCGAACTCGGAGCGGACCAGGTCGAGCAACCCGCGGTGCTCCGGGGGGACGAGGCTGGACACGTAGCGGCTCGCGATGTCGAGGTCGGTCTTGGCCAGGGTCATCTCGACATTGGAGAGAAAGGTCTGGAAGAACCCCCATTCCTCGGCCATCTCGGTCAGGACATCGCCATAACCCGCCTTGCGGGCAGCCTGGATCCCGGTCCCGACACCGAACCACCCGGGCACTATCTGGCGGGTCTGGGTCCACCCGAACACCCAGGGGATCGCACGCAGGTCGGCCACCCCACCGATCCCGCCGGGCCGGCGTGACGGTCTGCTCCCCAGGTTCAGCCGCCCCAGCTCCTCCACCGGGGTCGAGGTGAGGAAGTAGGGGACCATGCTCGGGTGACCGACGAACTCTCGATACGCCGAGTACGCCTCGGTCGATAGGGAGTCCATCGCCTCGGTCCAGCGGTCGAGCACGTCCTTGGGCTTCCGGGAGCGGCGATGGAGGAGGGACGACTCCAACACCGAGGCCAGAGCCAGCTCGAGGTTGCGGGCGGCGATCTCGGGGTGGCCGTACTTCTCCGAGATCACCTCTCCCTGCTCGGTGACCTTGAGGTCGCCGGCGATGGTCCCGTAGGGCTGAGCCAGGATGGCGGCGTGGGTCGGGCCGCCGCCACGACCGATAGTGCCCCCCCGGCCGTGGAACAGTCGTAGATGGACGCCATGGGCCTCGGCCACATTCCTCATCGCCCGTTGCGCCTTGTAGATCTCCCACTGGCTGGTGGTGATCCCCCCCTCCTTGTTGGAGTCGGAGTACCCGAGCACGACCTCCTGACTGCCGCCGCGGAGGGCCAGTATCTGCCGGTACTGCGGGTCGGCGAACAGGTCTTCGAGCAGCTCCCCGGCGTTGCGCAGGTCGGCGATGGTCTCGACCAACGGGACCAGACCGATCTCGGCGATGCCACGCCGGAGGTCGACGAGGCCGGCCTCTCGCGCCAGGACCGCGGCCTCGAGCACATCGGAGGCGGTCTCGGTCATCGAGATTATGTAGCTCTCGATGACCTGGCTCCCGTATCGCTCCTTGGCCTCCCTGATCGCGGAGAACGTCCCCAGTGTTCGGTTCGAGTCCTCGCCCAGGGTCGTGGTCAGACCACTGAGCGGCCTCGTTCCCGCCAGCTCGGCGGAGAGGGCGTGTCGCCGCGCCTCCTCCTCCATCGACCCGTAGTCGGTCCCGACCAATGAGAACAGCTCGGCCACCGCCTCCCGATGCTTGGAGGCGTGCTCCCGGATGTCGAGGGTCGCCATCTGGAACCCGAACGTCTCCACCGCCCGGCGCAGCCGCGCCACCGCCCCGCGGGCGATGAGCTCGCCTCTGGACCCGATCAACGAGTCGCTGATCATGTCCAGCTCGTCGAGCAGCTCGTCGGGATGTGAGTAGTCCTCGCCGTCGGTATGGGGCAGCCCGCCCTGCAGACGCCGGTTGGTGTTGATGAGACGGGCGTGGATGTAGGAGCACTTGAGCCGATAGGGCTCGGACTCGGTGCGTCGGTGCTCCCTGAGCCAGACATCGGGAAGGGAATCCCGGTCCGCTTCCAGTGCTGCCCGGAGCGGCCCGCTGACCGGGGCGAGACGCTCCGACACCGAGAGCTCCTCGGAGAGACGCTCCACCTGCTCGATGAGGTGGCGCAGTCCGCGATCGTGCTGGAGGAGAAGGGTCTCCGCGGTGGTCTCAGGTGTCACCTCGGGATTGCCGTCACGGTCCCCCCCGACCCAGGAGCCGAACCGGATCGGGCTCCGCGGCGAGACTGCCCCGAGCCGGGCCAACTCCACGGAGACTCTCTCCCCGAGCTCGGGCATGACCTCCGATGCGATCTGGACCAGGTAGTAGAGGGCTGAGCGCGCCTCCTCGACCGGGCTCGGCTTTTGGAGACGCAGCTCGTCGGTCTGCCAGATGAGGTCGATGAGCTCGGCGGTCCGACGGTCGATCCGGTCCAGGTCCTCGTCTGATGCGACCAAACGCTCCTCGATCAGCTCGGCAAGACTCACGGTCTTGCTCAGGATCGAGCGGCGGGCAGCCTCGGTGGGGTGAGCGGTGAACACCGGCCGCATCTCCAGCCGGCCCATCACCTCGGCGGTGATGGCCGGGTCCACCCCGGCCTCGAGCACCCGGTCGACCGTCGCCGCCAGGCCCAGGTCGGCGACTCCGAGCTGATCGATCCGGTGCACCTGCTCGGCCACGTTGGCCAGGTAGAAGTAGGCGGTGAAGGCCCGAACCAGGGGGATGACCTCAGGGACCGAGAGCCGGGCGAGAACCTGATCGAGGCGAGCCGCCGCCTCGATGCTTCCTCCCCGTCGCGAGGACTTGCCCAGCGCCCGCACTTCCTCGACCAGGTCGAGCAGCTCCGGGCCGTGCTGACGCACCAGGGCGTCGCCCAACTGGTTGCCCAGCCGTCTGATGTCGCCGCGGAGCGCCTCGTCCGAGTTGGTCGCCACCCGGACAGGGTATTCAGCGGAGTTGCCCGCTCAGGCGTCCTCCGGGCGCTGCTTGTGGACCCGGCCCTCGATCCCGTGAAGGGACAGGCCGGTGCCGTGGCCATAGCGGACCAAGGTCATCTCGGCCAGGATGGAGACCGCCACCTCCTGCGGGCTCTCCGCCCCGATGTCGAGACCGACCGGCCCTCGCACCCGGGCGATGTACTCCTCGGCGAAGCCCATGGCCCGGAGCCGCTCGAGGCGAAGGTCCTGGGTGCGGCGACTCCCCATGCACCCTATGTAACGAACCGGGCTCTTCAAGGCGGCGACCAGGACCGGATCTTCGTAGCGTTTGTCGTGGGAGAGGATCACCAGCCAGGTGCGCCTGTCGAGGGTGACCTCTTCGATCAGGTCCTCGGGCCAGCCGACCAGGACCCGGGCCCGGGGGAAACGGTCCTCGGTGGCGAAGGCGGCGCGGGAGTCGATGACCGTGACCCGATACCCCATCTGCGCCGCGAAGCCGGCCAGAGACTGCCCGATATGGACCGCTCCCACGATCACGACTTCCTGGGGAGGGGCGAGCGACTCGATGAACGCGGTATGGGGCGGGTACTCCACCGCCCGGTGCTGCTCGTGGTCCATGAGCTGCAGGGCGTCTCCGGTCACATACGACGCGATCTCCCCGGGTAGCTCACCCGCCACCAGGTTGCCGGAGGAGTCGAGCACCGCCTTGGCGCCGGTGGCGGGCCCGTCGACGAAGGTGACGACCGCCCCGTACTCCTCGCGGTCGAGGATGCCCTGGATGACGTCGAGCGGGCTCACCAGGGCTCGATGAACACGTCGATGGTCCCTCCGCAGGCCATGCCCACCTCGAAGGCGTCGTCGTCGGCGATCCCGTAGGTGACCGTCTTCGGCTTGCCGGTCTCGATCACCTCCTGGGCGTGGAGGAAGACGTCGTTCTCGACACAGCCTCCGCTCACCGAGCCTTCCATGTCCCCGGCGTCGGAGACCAGGAACTTGGAGCCCTCCGGCCGGGGGGCGCTGCCGTGGACCCGGATGACAGTGGCCACCGCCACCTTCTTGCCCTCGCCGGCCCACCGGTTGCGGATCTCGATCTGGTGTCTCATCTCCGTCCTCCCGCCACTGAATCAAGCACCCGGACCACCCCTCTGAAATCGTTCACGCTAGCCGCCGGCAGCAGCTGGTCGACGTGGGGGAGGACGGCTTGCATGCCACGGGTGAGCGGCTGGTAGGAAGCTCGCGCCGCAAGAGGGTTGAGCCAGATCACCTGGTGCACGGAGCGGGCGAGCCGGGCCATTTCCGTGGCCAGAGTCTCGGCTTCGCCGCAATCCCAGCCGTCGGAGAGGATCATCGCCACCGGCCCGCCCCGGGCGAGCCGACGGCTCCATCGTCGATTCCACTCGGCGAGCGCTTCGCCGATCTGGGTACCCCCCGACCAGTCGGTCACTCTCTCTGCGACCCGGGCGAGCGCAGCCCTGGTGTCGCGGCGGCGCATCTCCTCGGTGATCCGGCTCAGGTGGGTGGAGAAGGTGAAGATCTCGACCGCCCGGAGCCGACGTTGCGCGGCGTGGGCGAAGACGAGGAAGATGTCGGCATACTTCTCCATTGATCCCGAGATGTCGGCGATGATGATCAGAGGGCGCTCCTTCCTGGTCCGCTCCTTCCAGTCGATCAACATCAGGTCCCCGGTCGGCCCCACCGCCCGTAGCAACGTCCGGCGCAGGTCGGGACGACCCCCGTCACCCCCGGTCCAGCGACGGGTTCTGAAGTCGGTCGGGTGCCACATCATCGTCATGATCAGGCGGCGGGCCTCCTGCAGGTCCTCGTCGTCGAGGTCGGCGAAGTCGCGGCTGGCGATGCGCTCCACCGCCGATGCGCCTCTGTCCTCGTTGACCTCCGCTCGCGAGGTGCCCGCGCTTCCCTGGAGGGCGTAGGCGGCTCCACTCGCCTTGACCGTGTCCGGCTTGCGGTCGACCCGTGATAGCGGCCTGATCCGGTCGAAGAACTTGCCGAATTCCTCGTCGAAGACCGGGATCTGACCCGGATCTGTGACCGAGAGGGGCCGGAGGGACGCGGCCGCCTGGGACCTTCGAGTCAGGTCGACCAGGGAGAGGGCGCGGGCCATGTCGGCGGTCTGGTCGGCGGTCACGGTCAGGCCCCGGCTGCGAAGTGCAGCCGAGAACACGGCGAGTTGGTCGATCTGCCCTGCCCGGCTCATCCGACCAGGCTGTCGACTCCGGCAGAGCGGACCATGTCGATGTCGTCCTTGTACTTGAGGACCACGCCCAG
>DATHUL010000098.1:0-18009 GCA_035462285.1 Acidimicrobiia bacterium | reverse complement strand
CTCTGATCTCGACACCATGCCCAATGTGGTTGCACCCGGCTCGAGCGGTTGGGCGGGAAATGCCAGCGTGGTCTTTCTCTCCGACTCGGTCAACGCCATCTGGGCGGACCTTGCCGACGGGAGACTGGGCAACTGAGGGCCGAAGTGGGCGGCTAAGCCGTCCGCCTGGTGGCCGTGTCGGGCGGCGAGTCCTCGAAGTAATGCAGGTCGATCACCTCCTGGTGATGACGGAAGTGCTCCCAGCATGCCTCGCAGAAGAGGACACGCCATCTGATCGCCTTGCCCGCGGGACCGACGTCGAATTCACCGCGTTCGACTTCGTCGCCGTGCTCACAATTCGCGGTGAGCTCACCGATCGACTCCCGACCCACGACAGAGGCGACGAGGGTGCCCGATCCTCGCACCACGGTGACCTTGGTGTCAGCAGCAGTAACCATTGCAGAGAAACCCTCGGCACATTGGAGCACCGACCAAAGCAACTTTTGCGGACTGTTTCGGCACGGGGAGTGGGGCGGCCAGGGTGGTGAGGCGGTGCGGGAGCGTCTACCGATGCAAATCCCGGGCCACGAAGAAGTAGAGCGGGAGGAACGAGACCGCGACCAGGGTCAGGGAGGCGAAGCTGGCCTGGGTGTAGAAGAGCTCGGATGTCGCACTCCAGATCCTCACCGCGAGAGTGTCGAACTCGGTGGGTCGGAGCAGGAGCGTGGCCGGCAACTCTTTCATCACCGAGAGGAAGACCAAGGCCGCCCCGGCCAGCGCCGAGCGGCGGATCAGCGGGATGGTGACCCGGCGCAGGGTGGTCCAGGCCCCGATGCCGAGACTGCGCGATGCCTCCTCGAGATGGGGCCCGATCCGACGCAGACCGCTCTCGAGTGATGCCATCGCCTGGGGGAGGAACATGGCCAGGTAGGCGATGACGAGGAGGAGCAATGTCTGGTAGATGGGTCGGGCGATGCGCACGGCCAGCACCAGGAATCCGAGGCCGATGGCGAGATGGGGCAGCGAGTAGGTGAGCCATGCCGTCGACTCCAGGGCTCGGCTTCGCTTCCCGGGGAAGCGCACGGCGAGTATCGAGACCGGGATGGCGGCCACCACGATCACCATGGCCGCCACCGCCGACACCGAGAGCGATCGTGCGGCGTGAGACAGGACGGGGAGCGGTGAGTTTCCCAGTAGCAGTCCGCGCCCCGCCCACCAGAGCAGTGTGGCCACGGGGAGTATCAGGGCGAGGGTGACCAGGCTCCCGAGGAACCCCCATGCCCCCACCTTGCCCCATCGCCCCAATCGGGCCGTGGTCACCGATCGAGCGGGTCGGTTCGAGTGCAGGGCAGCCTTGCCACGGGCCCATTGTTGGATCAGCACCACCAGCAGTGCCCCGATGACCAGCAGACCGGCCAGGAACAACGCCGGAGTCGGGTCGAGCCGGCCCCCGAACTGGGTGTAGATGGCCCGGGTGAATGTCTCGTAGCGGAGCATCGAGACCGCACCGAACTCCGAGATCACATAGAGAGCGACCAGCAGGGAGCTGGAGGCCAGAGCGGGCCGGAGTTGGGGAACCACGATTGTTCGGATGGTTCGCCATCGGCCTGCTCCCAAACCGCGCGAAGCCTCCTCCAGGGCAGGGTCGAGACGTCGCAGCACCGGGACAATGAGGAGATGGACGAATGAGAAGTTCCACAGGCTGAGGGCAGCCCAGACCGCCCAGAAGCCCTGGAAGACGGGCAATGGGGGGAGGCCGATCTCACCAAGCAGCCGGGAGAGCATGCCGTCGTTGCCCGAGGCGGCGAGCATCGTCATCGCCCCCACATAAGAAGGGATGACGAGAGGAAGGGTGACCAGCGTCGACCAGATCCGGGCGCCGGGAAGATCGGTCCGGGTGGTGATCCAGGCGGTGGCCAGGCCGAGCACGGCGGTGGCGATGGTCACCGTGACGGCGAGGAGGGCGGTTGCGGCGAGGAGGTCGAGAAGCCGATCGGCGCTGAAACCGCCCGCATCGAAACCTCCGGGGCGCACCACGGTCCACACCAGGTAGCCGATCGGGATGGCCGCCGGGATCACGGCGGCCAGTCCCAGCGCCCAGAGAAGAGGCGACGCCGCCCGTCGTCCCTCCCGAGGCGTCTCCTTGGTGGGGAACACCCCGGCGGGCGCGATCATCAGCTCAGCCCGGCCTGCGCAATCAGTTCGACCGAGGTGTCGAGATGGTCGGCGAGGTCGGAGAGATCGATGTCCGGCCCGGCCAGATCGGCCAACGGGACCTGGCCCTCCGGCGTGGGCGCCCCCTCGATGAGCCCGTACTCGAACAGGTTCTCGGCGAAGTGCTGTTGCGACCGGGACGAGAGGAGATGGCGGATGAACTCATTCGCTGCCTCTTGGTTGTCCGACGCAGCGAGGACACCGACTCCGGTCGCCATCACCAATGCCCCGGTGTCGCCCGGGGCGAAGAAGTGGTTCAGTGCCGCCACCTCACCTTGGTCGGCGATCCTCTGCAGGAGGTAGTAGTGGTTCACCAGCCCGGCGTCGAGGTCTCCGGCGATCACTGAGTCGACTATGGCCCCATTGCCGTCGTAGGTCTGCACATCGTTGGACGCTATCCTCTCGAGCCATGCCAGCGTGGCTTCGGGCCCGTCGGCGAGCTCCATCGCCGAAACGAACGCGATGAAGGAGGCATTCCCCGGGGCGATCCCGAGACGTCCGTTCCACTCCGGCTCGACCAGTTCGGAGACGCTCTGTGGCAACTCGTCCTCGGTCACCAGATCGGGGTTGTACACCAGGACACGGCTACGCGCGGTGACCCCGACCCACCGGCCGTCACCATCCTGATACGGCTCGGCGACCAACCCGAGGATGTCGGAGGGGAGTTCGGCCAACAGCCCCTGGTCGCCGATCGCCCCGATCCATGCCGGATCCTGCGCCCAGAAGACGTCGGCGTCGGTGGTCTCGCCCTCGTTGAGGAGTGTGGCGGCCAGATCGCTGGTCCCATCGCCGTAGCGAACGCTGACCTCGACTCCGGTGGCGGCGGTGAACGCATCGATCACCGGGGTCACGAAGTTCTCGTTGCGCCCCGAGTAGACGATCAGGTCGTCGACCGATGCCGAAGTGCTGCTCCCTTCGGCCGGCGTGCTGGTCGGTCCGGGTGACGAGGTCACAGTGGTCCCAGAGTCACTTCTGTCGGAACAGGAGGCGAGAATGACTCCGAGGACGGTCAGGATCACGAGCGAGCGTCGCACTGGCAAGGCATCCGTTCGGTAGATGTAAGGCCAACCTAATTAACACTACGGCGCCAGTGCAAATTAATGCGGGGGGACGACCCCCCGGCAACCCCCCGCCCGGGGAGGGGTCCTCCAGGAATCCCTGATACGGGTCATCTGTGTTGCCTGTGTTGACTGCGAGCCCCCCGGCTCGTTGCTCGTAGCTCGTTGCTCGTTGCTCGTAGCTCACATGGGTCCCGGTTAGCGTGCGAGGCCATGGGGAACTCGTTGCGGCTGATGACGGCCAACCTGCTCGGTGTCCGTGCCGACCCGTCCAGCCTGGCGGAGATGATCGACGGTCTCCAACCCGACCTGGTGGTCACCCAGGAGTTGGGCCCCGATTCCGCAGCGGTGCTCTCCGATCGGTTTCCCCATCATCGGCTCCGGCCCCGGGTCGATCACGGTGGCAACGGGATGGCAAGTCTGACCCCTGCCGAGTTCGGCGAGGTTCCCCTCCCCTGGCGCCCGGGTCTCTGGGGACGGGTGGAGATCGGCGGCATGCGCCCGATCATCGCCGGCGTTCACCTGCGGAATCCGATCGTGATGCCCTGGTGGCGATCGGCGCGGATCCGGGGCGAGCAGCTCGATGCGTTGTTCGCCTGGGCCGAGGGTTTGCAGGACCGCGATGCGTCTTTGGTGGTGGCCGGAGACATGAACGCCTCACCGATCTGGCCCGTCTATCGCAGGCTGGCGGAGCGATGGGACGACCTGGTGGCCGAGGCCGCGGCCAGGGCCGGGGAGAAGACCGATCCCACCTGGGCCTGGCGGCCGGGCTGGCCCCGCCTGCTCCGGATCGACCACGTGTTCGGGAGCGGGGCGCGCGCGGTCGGAACCCGGGTCGAGCCGGTGCGCGGCTCGGATCATGCGGCTCTGATCGTCGACCTCGAGTTTGGCTGATGGGGTTCGCCTACATATGGGAGTACGAGGTCGACCCGGCTCACCTCGGTGTCTTCGAGCAGTTGTACGGCCCGTCCGGAGAATGGGTGGAGCTGTTCCGGCTCTCGCCGGGGTACCGGCGCACCGAGCTGCACCGGGATCGCGACAACCCGTATCGCTATGTCACCATCGACTATTGGGAATCTGCCCGGGCCTGGCAGGAATGGAGGGCCATGGTCCAGGGGAGGTTCGAGGAACTCGATCGTCGGGGACAGGAGCTGACTTCCAGCGAGAGGGAGTTGGGGCGATTCGACCTCAGGGAAAACGACTGAGGGCGAACATCGAGATGTCGTGCCCCGTGTGCCCGTCCTGGGCCAGGTCGGCCAGGATCTCACCCATCACCGAAGCGAATTTGAACCCGTGACCTGAGAATCCGGCGGCGAGGGTCACCTGGGGAATCCCGGGGAGCGAGTCGACGATGAAGTGCTCGTCGGGCGAGTTGGTGAAGAGGCATGTCTTGAGCGTCATGATCGGCCCGTCGGCGTCCGGGAAGTAGCGGCTGACCGCGGTCCTGAGCACCCGTTCGTCCCGACCGTCCACCACCCGATTGACCCCATCCGGGGTGGTCGTCTCTTCGAGATGGTGATAACGACCGATCTTGAACCCCGGTATCCCAAAGACCGGGAAGCCGTAATACCGGCCTTCCTCGGCGGCGAGGTTGAACACAGGGAATCGCTCCGGTGCGAACAACTCGGGCCGCTCCGGCTGGAACCACCCCAGCACCTGCCGTTCCGGTGCAGCGAGAGCGGCCAGCTCCGGTATCAGCCCACCGGCCCAGGCACCCGCGGTCAGGACCAGACGTGTCGCTTCGTAAGCCCCGCGATCGGTTCCCACACGTACTCCTCCCTCGGAGGTGACCTGCCAATCCCGCACCGTCTCTCGGGCACGCACCTCGGCGCCGTTGGCGAGGGCGGCGACGACATGGGCGACGATGCAGCGTTCGGAGAGGACGAAGCCTCCATCGGGTTGGAACACGCTCATCGTGTCCTCGGGGAGCCGATAACCCGGAAAACGATCGGCGAGCGACGCGCTGTCCAGCACCTCGTGGTCGAGCCCGTGGATCCGACACGACTCGAGCGAGCCGGCGAAGACATCCCCGTCGGCCGGACCTGCGTCGATCGAGCCGGTGACATGGACCAGCTTCTCTCCGGCGATCGTCTCCAGGTCGAGCCAGAGGTCCAGGGCCCGGCGCATCAGAGGCACATAGCCCGGCCCTTCGTAGTAGGCGAGACGGAAGATCCGATTCACTCCATGTGAGGACCCCAGATCGTTTGGGATGTCGAACTGCTCCAGCCCGAGCACAGAGAGCCCACGACGAGCCAGATGGTGGATTGCGGCGCTGCCCATTGCCCCAACGCCGACGACGATCACGTCGTATGTCTTGTCGGCCACCTGTCCTCCTGGCGGGGAGGGCCCGAGATTATCGATCCATGCCCCCGGGCCCGTCCTCGTAGGCTCGGGGCCGGGACACATGGCCGAGAGCGAATACGAGCGGAAGCGGCGAGCGGAGACGACTCCGGAGCCTCCTGCCCCCGCCGTGTCCGGCGACGTCGATCCGCTGCTCGCTCCAGAGGGGGAGCGGTTCGTGATCCAGCAGCATCACGCCACCCGTCTTCATCACGACCTGCGGCTGGAGATGCTCAACGGGGCGACCCCGGTCCTGGTCTCGTGGGCGGTGCCGAGGAGGCTGCCGCGGAAGAAGGGCGGCAAGTCGCTCGCCATCCGCACCGAAGACCATCCGATCGAGTATCTCGACTTTGCCGGCGACATTTCCGAGGGCAACTACGGGGCGGGTGCGGTCCGTCTGTTCGACACCGGCATCTATCAGATCCTGGGGCGCTCCGAGGAGAGGCTCACCGTCCGTCTCCACGGATCTCGCCAGCAGGGCGTGTACCACCTGATCCACACGGGTGAGAAAGACGGAAAGGACCAATGGCTGGTCATCCTGTCCTCGGAAGATCGCCCCCCACCCCAGGCGCCGCCTCGGGCCGAGCCGATGCTGGCGACCACGGGCGGTGAGCCTTTCGACGACCCTGCCTGGGCCTTCGAACCGAAGTGGGACGGGATCAGGGCCATCGCCGTCTGCAACGGATCCTCGACCACGCTCGTCTCCCGGAACCGACGCGACATCACCGCGGCGTACCCCGAGTTGCACAGACTCCACGAGCAGCTGGTGGCGCTCGATGCCATGGTCGACGGGGAGATAGTCGCCTTGGACGCCGGGACGCCGTCGTTCCAGCTGCTGCAGCGGAGGATGCACGTTCGGGACGTATCCCAGATCGAGAGGCTGATTCGGGAGATCCCGGTCACGTTCCTCGCCTTCGACCTCCTCTACATGGACGAGCGTGACCTGACCTCTCTGACCTACCAGGAGCGAAGAGAGCGGCTCGAGACCGTCCTCGTGCCCTCGGAGAGGCTGCAGGTCTCCCCTTCGGTGATCGGAGAGGGGATAGCGCTGTTCCAGGCCGTGGGGGAGCAGGGAATGGAAGGCGTCGTGGGCAAGAAGCTCGGCTCCCGATATGTTCCCGGGGAGCGCTCGAAGAGCTGGCTCAAGTTCAAGACCGCGTTCGAGGTCGATGTGGTCGTCGTCGGCTGGTCGGAGGGCTCGGGTCAGAGAAAGGGGACGGTCGGCTCGCTTGTGATGGGTCTCTACGACCAGGACAGGATGCACTACGCCGGCCAGGTGGGCACCGGCTTCACCCGAGAGGCGCTGGCCGACTTGCGGCGACGTTTGGTCGACCTGGGCCAAGGCCCTCTCCCCTTCGAGCCTGAGGTCCTGCGGGCCGCACCGGAGCTGAGAGACGTCCGCTGGGTCCCGCCCGCGTTGGTGGCCACTGTGGAGCACCGCCAGGTCACCGCGGCGGGCCGTCTCCGCGCCCCTTCGTTCAAAGGGCTCCGGACCGACAAGCGCCCCGACCAGTGCACCATCGATCAGCTGGCCGCCGGTTGACCGGATCCGCGACTGAGTCGCCTGGCCTATGGCCCCGGGGAGGCGATCGGTCAAGCTGTCCGGGTGGGATCAACCTCGAGGGGAGGCTTCGAGTCGTTATGAGAGTATTGAGTCGTGCCTGGCGGCAGAGTCGCTGCCAGCACAGTGTCACCGTCTCGGTGTGCAGCACCGGTGTCGAACGAGTGGTATGCGAGTCGTGCGGTCACGTCAGCGTCCACTTCCTGACCGACATGGACAGCGAGTTCGATCGGGCGAGATTCGCCCGTCCCGGCGAACGCGATCTGGAACGACGGCACCGCCCGACCGGCTAGCCCGTAGAGATCAGGGCTGGAGCGACGCCTCCAACACGTCTCCCACGGTGTCGGCGATGATGAAGCTCATCTCGTCGCGCACCTTGTCGGGCACGTCGTCGAGATCGGCCGCGTTGCGTCTGGGCACGATGACCTCTTTGAGACCGGCCCGATGTGCAGCAAGCACCTTCTGCTTCACTCCCCCGATGGGCAGAACCTTGCCCTGCAGGGTGATCTCCCCGGTCATGGCCACCGTGCCCTTCACCTTGCGCCGTGTGAGGAGAGAGACCAGCGCTGTGAGCATGGCGACCCCGGCCGAAGGCCCGTCCTTGGGGATGGCACCGGCGGGGACATGGACGTGGTAACGCCGGGTCAATGACTCGGGGGCGATGCCCAGTTCGTCGGCGTGGGCCTCGACATAGGAGAGCGCGATGCGGGCCGACTCCTTCATGACGTCGCCGAGTTGCCCGGTCAGGGTGAGACCGGGCTCGCCGTCCATTGCAGTGGCTTCGATGAACAGGACGTCGCCGCCTGCACCGGTCACGGCGAGGCCGGTGGCGACCCCGGGCACATCGGTGCGATCCGAGGCCTCGTCCTTCCATACTTTGGGCTTGCCCAGATAGTCGCGAACCTCCGGCTCGTCGACGACGACCTGGGCCGGCCCGCTGTGCCTGGCCACTTCGGTCGCCACCTTGCGAGTGAGCTTGCCCAACTCCCGCTCCAGGTTCCTCACCCCGGCCTCGCGTGTGTAGCGGTCGACGATGGCGGCCAGCGCTGCCCCGGTCACCTCGAGCTCCTCGGGCTCGAGGCCGGCCGCCCGGAGTTGGCGGGGGAGGAGATGGTCACGTGCGATGTCGACTTTCTCGGCGTCGGTGTACCCGTCGATGCTGATCACCTCGGTTCGGTCCAGCAGCGGTCCCGGGATGGTCTCCAGCACGTTGGCGGTGGCGACGAAGAGCACCTGGGACAGGTCGAGGTCGACCTCCAGGTAGTGGTCGCGGAAGGTGTGGTTCTGGGCCGGGTCGAGCACCTCGAGCAGGGCGGAAGAAGGGTCCCCCCGCCAGTCGGCGCCGACCTTGTCCATCTCGTCGAGCAGGAAGACGGGGTTCATGGTCTCGGCCTCGGTGAGGGCGCGGGCGATCCTGCCCGGCCTCGCCCCGACATAGGTGCGACGATGACCCCGAATCTCGGCTTCGTCCCTGATCCCGCCCAGAGCGACACGGACGAACTTGCGACCCAACGCCCGGGCCACCGATTCGCCGAGCGAGGTCTTGCCCACACCGGGCGGGCCGACCAGCAGGAGAATGGTCCCGGTGCTGCGATCCTCGCCGTCGCTGAGGCCGCGCTCGGCCCGAAGCTTGCGCACTGCCAGGTGCTCGACGATGCGCTCTTTGACGTCGTGCAGTCCGGTGTGGTCGGCGTCGAGCACGGTCCAGGCTTCGTCCAGGTCGAGTCGATCCTCGGAGGAGACCCCCCAGGGCAACTCGAACATGGTGTCAAGCCAGGTGCGGATCCAGGAGTGCTCCGGGGACTGCTCGCTCATCCTCTCCAGACGGCCGATCTCCCGTTCGATTGCCTCGGTCACCTTCTCGGGGAGCTCTCTCTCGGCCAGCTTGGCCCGGTACTCGGAGGCGACGTCCGCTTCTTCTCCCAACTCCTTGCGAATCGCCTCCATCTGCTGGCGGAGGATGTAGTCCTTCTGCCCTTTCTCGATTTGCTCCGCCGCCTCGTCGCGAACCTTGCGTCGCAGCTCGAGGTCGGCCAGCACCTCTCGCATCCACACCAGCAGCTTGCCGAGACGCTGGCGGATGTCGAGCGCCTCCAACAGCTCCACCTTCTGATCGAGGGAGAGGTCGGGGGAGTAGACGGCGAGATCGGCGAGACGGGATGCGTTGTCGACGTCGAGGAGACGCTCGGCGACACCCGACATGCCTCTGTTCTCGAGAACGGCGCTGACCACTGCCCGATACTCGGCGACCAGCGCCTCCAATTCGTCGTCGAGGATGTCGACTTCGGGGAAGGACTCGGCCTCGACCCATAGTGCCCCGGTCTCGTCGACCGATCCGGCTCCGACCCGGGCCCGGGAGACCCCGGAGACGACAACATTTCCCTCGTTGTCGGATTGCTGGACCTCGGCGATGGTCCCGACCGCGGCATAGCGGCCTTCGAGACGGGGGACGAGCAGGATCCGGCCGTCTGCCCTGGTGGCGGCGGCGAGCGCGGTCTTGCCTTCCCCGGTTTCGATCCGGATGGTGACCACCATGTGGGGGAAGACCACGCCGTTGTGGAGTGGGAGGACGGGCAGAGTCAGTTGGTCGGTGTCGGGCATGTCGGCCGTGGATCCTTTGCTTCCTGGCGAGATTGGTGCAACCCCGTCGGTGATCGGCCTATTCCTGATCTGAGCAGGTTCCGCTCAAGTTTGCTGCGTAGGCGATCCGAGCAGATTGCGACCGCGGTCTTCGCTATCTCGTCCCAACCGCGCCGGGAAGACCGCCAGCATCCGCCGAGCACCCCGCCCGACGGTGGGGGAAAGGGCCAAATGCCCCTTGCCCGGCGAGGAGGATCGGATGCAGTCTCGTGGTCGAAAGGAGCGTGTCATGTTCAAGCTGGAAGACGCGGCAAAGGCCGTGACCGAAGTCGGGATCGAGATCGCAGACGAGCTGTTCGACCTCGACGATGTTCTCGTCGGCATGGATGTGGAACTCGAGCACGGGACCAGGTATCCCGATCTGAACGTGACCGGTGACGACCCGGTCATGTCCGCCAAGATCGCACTCGCCCATCTGCGTGAGTTTCCCGACTACTACAAGCGTCTCGCCTCGATGGAGAAGCAGGCCGAAGCGGCATGGGCGCTGAAAGACGAGGTCATTCTCGGCATATGAGGCAAGCGGGTACCGCCTGTGCTCCCGCCCTGTGTCAAAGCCCGGTGTGATCGGAGTCGACGGCGCCGACGCCGCCACGATCCAGCGTCGAGAGGAGCTTGATCTCCTCGTCCGCCAGGGTGAAGTCGAAGACGTCGATGTTCTCGAGCAGACGTCGGCGGTCAGCCGTTTTGGGTATTGGGACCAATCCGAGTTGAAGATGCCAGCGGATCACGATCTGTGCCGGGGACCGGCTTCGTCGTGCCGCCAAACCGGCGATGACGGGATCGGCGAGCAGTCCGCCCCCCTTTCCGATCGGCGACCACGATTCGGTGACTATGTGGTGGGCGGAGTGGAACTCACGCTCGGCCACCCTGGTGACCCACGGGTTGAGCTGGATCTGGTTCAGGTGAGGGACGACACCGGTCTCGTCGATGAGCCGCTGTAGGTGGGAGGGCATGAAGTTGGAGACACCGATGGCCCTGACCTTCCCTTGCTCGAGCAGATCGATCAACCCCCGCCACGCGTCCACGTACCTGTCCAGGTCCGGGTTGGGCCAGTGGATCAGGAACAGGTCGATGTAGTCCAGCCCGAGACGGGAGGCACTGGCTTCGAACGCCTTCCGGGCCTCGAAACGCCCGTGGGATCGTTGACTCAGCTTGGTGGTCACCATGACCTCGCTCCGGTCGACACCGCTGGCCCGTATCCCGCGCCCCACCCCCGGTTCGTTGCCGTAGAGCTCGGCGGTGTCGATGAGACGGTATCCCGCCTCGATCGCGGCCCTGACCATGGTCTCCACTTCCCGATCTCCGATTGGCCAGGTCCCATATCCGATCGGGGGAATGGCCACGCCGTTGGCCAGCGTCAAATAGCCGGGCCGGTCGGTCATCTGCGGTCCTGTGCTGTCCACATCATCACCAGGCGGGTGTCTCCAGCTCGAACTGGACACTCCCCGGTTCGTTAGGTGTCTCGCCCCCGACTCTGGCGGAGTGTGATGGGCAAAAAGTATCTGATCGCAATGACGGCCGTGTTGGCGGTGGCCATCACGGGCCTGTGACGGGAGAGAGCAGACCACCACTATACGGGCGGCAACGACTGTGACGACTCCAAACCCCACGAGTCCGACGGGACCACAGAGTTCACCGTCGGCTGACCTCCCCGACTCCACCCATAGCCCCGCATTCGAGCGCGAACCCAACGGACTCTGCTTTCGTATTGCTCGGGAATCGATCGAGGAGCAACCATGAAACGTGTTCTGATACTGCTGACCGCCCTTGCCTTGGCCGTGGCGGCGTGCAGTTCCGACGACGGGGGGTCGGACACCACCGCGGCCGGATCGGGGGGAGGGGAGGGAAGAGTCGAGATAGCCGACCTCGCCTTCAGCCCCGACACCCTGACCGTGGCCGTCGGCACCACCGTCACCTGGGAGAACGGCGATAGCCTGCCCCACACCTCCACCTCCGACGACCAGGTCTGGGACTCGGGCACGCTCGAATCGGGAGACGAGTTCTCCTTCACCTTCGAGGAGGCGGGGACTTTCAGCTACTTCTGCGAGATCCATCCCTCGATGAACGGGACCGTCGTCGTCGAGGGGTGACCCTCGGGCACTTAGCCCGCCCTCTCCGATACCTTGATCGCTCCCCATCGAGGAGGACGATCTTGGCTCGCGACCGGTTGCTCGAGCTCGAAGCCGAATTCTGGGAGGCGGCGGGCGATCCCGACTTCTACCGGACCAACTTCGCCGACGACGGCCTGATGGCCCTTCCCGTCGGGATCATGACCAAGTCCGAGGTAGTCGCCGCCATCGATGGGGCGCCGGCGCGGGAGAGCTTCACCATCGACGATCCCCGCTACGTCGAGGTGGGTGACGACGTGGCTGCACTCGTCTACGCCACCGTCGCCCGTGAGCCGGGCGCCGATGAGGAGTACCGCGCCCTGATCACCAGCGTCTATGTCAACCGTGGTGGTGACTGGAGGCTCGTCCTCCATCAGCAAACGCCGGTCTGAGCCGTCTCGGTCCGGGTGAGGGCATCATGCGGTCATGAGCGACCGGCTGACCGAAGAGCTCTCGGAGATCGCTGCCGAGCACGGGGCGGTCGGCTTCGGCGTGGGAGGCGTCGAGCCTTTCGACCGGGACCGGCAGGCAATCCGGGCACGAACCGAATCGGGCATGGCCGGGCCGCTCCGATTCACCTATGGCGATCCCGACCGTGCCACAGACATCACCGGCAGCTTTCCCTGGGCGCGACGACTGGTCACCGTGGCGTTCGACTACCTCCCCTCATCGCGGGCTCCGGCTCGGAGCGGGGCGGTGGTCGGGAGGTTTGCCACGGCAGATCACTACCGGGGCCTACGCCATATCACGGCGGAGGTGGCCGGGCACCTGGTGGACCGGGGACATCGGGCCGTGACGCTGATCGACGACAACCGTCTGGTCGACAGGGCGGCGGCGGTGCGGTCCGGCGTGGGATGGCCCGGTAGGAGCACCATGACCCTGGTTCCCGGTCACGGTCCCTGGGTCCTGCTCGGGTCGGTCGTCACCGATGCCCCCCTCGAACTGACTGCGCCGATGACCCGGACTTGCGGGACCTGCATCGCCTGTTTTCCTGCCTGTCCCACCGGCGCCTTGACCGAGATCGGGCTCGACGCGAGACGGTGTCTCTCCACCTGGCTGCAGTCAGCCGGCTCGATTCCGCATTGGATACGCCCCGTCCTCGGGCGCCGCGTCTACGGATGCGACGATTGTCTCACCTCGTGCCCACCCGGGCGGCGGGCCATCGAGACCTCGGGCGGCAACACCGACATCCTGCCCTTTGCCGAGTTGCTTGCCTCGAGCGACCACGCGCTCTTGGAGCGATTCCGTTGGTGGTATGTCCCGAGACGGGACGGGCGCTATCTGAGACGCAACCTCCTGGTCGCGGCGGGAAACTCGGGTGAGCCGGAGGCGAGGGGCGCGATCGAGGATCACATGGGTCATCCCTCCTCGATGATCCGGAGCCATGCAGTCTGGGCATGGGGCCGGAGTCTCGGCATCGGTGCGGCACCGGGACTGCGTTCCGCCCTGGAATCGGAGACTGCGCCCGAGACGCGAGACGAGCTCACGCTCGCCCTATTGATGGTGGAGGATCCGACGACGCATCGGGACGTGTTGGCCGCCGACGAATGGGCCCGGGGCCATGGCTCGGTCCGGGCAGTGGCACTGACCCTGGCCGACCCCGCTCGGCCCGGGGAGGGTGTCGTGCTCCATCTCATCGGTGATGTCCCGACCGGCTCGCGCCCTAAGGACGGGCCGGTGCCGATCGAGATCCATGCCGATGTGGGCCAGATCGGGGTCGGGTCGGCAACCGACTCCGATCTGGTGACGGTCTACGACCCCGATCACGTCCTCAGGTCTTGGGGCAGGAAGATCTGCGCCGGGACGCGCCTTCAGGCCTGATCGACGGTCTCGTCCTCGACCGGTGTGATGATCACGTCACGTGTCGGCGGGGTGACCGGGGTCTCCTCCGGTCCAGGAGCAGGGGGCTCGGCTACTGGCTCACCTGTCTGCTCGCCAGCCGCCCAACGCTCCTTGGCCGCGGCGATCCCCTTGTCGAGGACTTCGCCCAACTCCTGTGCCGCCTGCTTCGCCGACTCGAGCGCGCTCATCCGGCTCTCCCTGGTCGCTTCCCAGGCAGTGCGGACCGCATCCCCGGTTCGATCGAGCGCCTCCTGCACCTCATCGAGCCATCGTTGCCTGGCCTCGCTCGACTCGGCACCACCTTTGGGGGCTTGGTTGTCGGTCATGTCGTCCTCCGTTCGTTTCGGTGTGTGCTCGTATTGTCGCCCCATTCGCGAATTGGGGAGGCGGCGACGCTCGGGAGCAGACTGCGGATCAACTTCACCACCTCGACCACGATGCCGATCCCGACCGCGACAACCCCCAGGATCAGGAGGAAGCGGGCCACCGGCTCCCAATCGAACTGCGAGCCGGAGAAGTCGAAGGGGAACACCTGGAGCATGCGGATCGACACCAGCATCGAGATCCCGCCCAGGCAGATCTGGCACACCGACTTGAACCAGGCGGGGTCGTACCAGAGATAGGCCAGGTTGGCCACGATGGTGGCGAGGATAGAGAGATTGACGATCCAGAGCACCCGGGCGAAGTCGCCGGTGAGGAACGGGATCAGGTCCCAGCCCAGCAGATTGTTGGCGACGAAGAGAAAGGCGAGATTGAACAAGATGGCCATCACGTACCCGGACCGCGTGGGAACGCGCAGTCGACTCGCAGCCGGGGCGGGGCCGGTCGAGACCGTCATGGGACCTCCTTGGGGTTGTGAACCGATCATGTCCCGCCTGCAAGCGATCGACCAGGGGACAAGGTCCATCTCCGGGCGCTGATCGTCCCCCGCCCCATCCCGTTTATCGTCTCGACATGGCCGTTCATCCGGTTCGCCCCGTCGAGGTGACAGCCCGGGTCGGGGCCCCCGCCGACCTGGTGTTCGCCTTTGTCTCCGACACCCGGAACGACCCGCTCTGGTGTGACAACGTCGAGTCGGTCGAGATGCTGGCCGGGGAGGGGATCGAAGTCGGGGCCAGGTTCCGATTCCATCAACATCTCGATCGGCCCGGTGGGCACAGGCTGCAATTCGACGTGGACCTGGAGATCGTGAGCCTGGGTGAGCATGAGATCACCTGGCTGGCGACCGACCGCTTCCAGCAACGGGAGATCACCCTGCGGGTGGAGCCCGAGGGCCAGGGGTCGACGATCACCCAGGTGACCCGAGCCTCCTTTCATCGCCCTCCGGGATTGGCCCGATGGTTGTATCCACGTCTAGCCCGACGAGTCTTCGCCCGACAGTTCAGGAGCCTGGCCACCCGCCTCGAGTGATGGGGGAGCGGCGGCGGAGGCCTGTCGCCCGGATGTCGCCCGCTCCCGGCCACAATGGCGCCCATGGAACTCGGAGTGACCACCTTCGCCGAGACCTATCCCGACCCCAGGACAGGAGAGCTCATCGGCCACGGAGAGCGGCTTCGCCAGGTCCTGGCCGAGATCGAGCTCGCCGAAGAGGTGGGGCTGGCGGTCTACGGCGTGGGTGAGCACCACCGACCCGATTTCGCAGCGTCATCACCGGCGATCGTGTTGGCGGCGGCCGCGGGGAGGACGAAGAGTATTCGGCTCACCCCGGCAGTGGTGATCCTCTCCTCGGATGATCCGGTGAGGGTGTTCCAGGACTACGCCACCCTCGATCTCGTCTCCGAGGGCAGGGCCGAGTTGCTGGTGGGACGCGGGTCGTTCATCGAGTCCTTCCCACTGTTCGGCTACTCGCTGTCCGACTACGACGAGTTGTTCAGCGAGAAACTCGACCTCTTGTTGTCGATACGGGACAACGAGCGGGTCACCTGGTCGGGGCGATTCCGTTCCCGGCTCGAGGATCAGCCGATCTATCCCCGCCCGGAGCAGGACCCGTTCCCGATCTGGGTCGCGGTGGGCGGTAGCCCGGAGTCGATCGTGCGCGCCGGGACCCGGGGTCTTCCCGTCGCCCTGGCCATCATCGGGGGGAACCCCGACCGTTTCGCCTTCTTCGCCGACCTGCACCGAAAGACCCTGGTCGAGTCGGGTCATGATCCGGCGCTGGCTCCCCTGGCGGTCCACGCCCACGGGTACGTCGCCGACACCACCGAGCAAGCAGCCAACGAGTACTACGACTCCTACGCGGTGGCCATGACCCGGCTGGGGCGGGAAAGGGGATGGGGCCCGATGACCAGGGCCCAGTTCGACATGATGCGGGCCCCGGGCGGCTCGTTGGTCCTCGGCGACGTGGAGACGGTGGCGAAGAAGATCGTCCGCATCGGAGAGGTCCTCGGCATCGATCGATTCATGCTCCACATCAGCGTCGGGACCCTTCCCCACGATCAGGTCCTCCACGCCATCGAGTTGTTCGGAACCCAGGTGGCCCCCCGGGTCGCGTCGGCGTGAACCGGACCTAGGCTGGCCGCATGGAACGCAGACCTCTCGGGGAATCCGATTTGACCCCGAGCGTTTTCGGTCTCGGCACCATGACCTTCGGCGCCGAGTCCGATGAGAAGACCTCCCGTGCAATGCTCGATCGCTACGTCGACTCGGGAGGGGTCTTTCTCGACACCGCCGACGTGTACACCAGGGGAGTCTCCGAGGAGATCATCGGCCGCTGGCTGGCCCGTCGTGGCGGCGCCGCCGATCTGCTCATCGCCACCAAGGCCCGTTTCTCGATGAGCGACAGCCCGGCCGATCGCGGGGCGGGCCGGGCGCATCTGGAACGGGCGATAGAGGCGAGTCTGCGCCGGCTCGGGGTCGACCATGTCGACCTCTATCAGATCCATGCCTGGGACCCGGACACCCCGATCGAGGAGACATTGGAGACGCTCGACGACATGGTGATAGCGGGAAAGGTGAGATGGGTGGGTGTCTCCAACTTCCTCGGCTGGCAGCTGGAGCGGGCTGTGCTCACCGCACGCCACCGCGGATGGGCGCCCGTGGTGTCGTTACAGCCCCAGTACAACCTGCTCACACGCGACATCGAGCTCGAGATCGTCCCGGTCTGCCTGGAGGAGAACATCGGCATGCTGCCCTGGTCGCCACTGGGCGGGGGATGGCTGACCGGGAAGTACTCCGCCTACGAGCGTCCCGCCGGGGCAACGCGTCTAGGCGTCGACCCCGATCGGGGAGTGGAGGCCTACGACCTGCGCAACAACGACCACACATGGCGGGTGGTGGAGGCGGTGCGCACGGTCGCGGCCGAACGAGGTGTGACCATGAGCCAGGTCGCCCTCAATTGGGTTCGGCAGCGGGCAGGGGTCAGCTCGGTCCTGATCGGCTGTCGCAGCGTCGGCCAACTCGAGGACAACCTGGCGGCGCTCGATTGGCAGCTGTCGGCGGAGGAGATGCAGCGGCTCGACGAGATCAGCGCCCCCGGTATCCCGACATATCCCCACGGCTTCCTCGAGGTGGAGGCGGGCGTCGACGTATGGGAACGTCTGGGAACCCGAATCGAGCGTCCCTACTGAGGTTGGTCGAGCCGACCCGGTTCGCAGAGGTCAGGCTTCGAAGGCGATGGAGTCGAGGATCAACTCGGCGTAGAAGAAGGGCCAGCGTGTCTCCGGCTTCTCGGCCCGGTACCTCTCATCGGCCAACCGAAGCCACTCCTCGATCTCTCCCGAGGTGGGGGTGAAGCCGACGAAGGAGTCGATCACGCCCTTAAGGTGGTCGGCGTACCACTCCACCCAGTGTTCGCCGGCTCCGCCCGTCGCCCGGTGATGCTCCTCGGCCACGCCCCCGAGAAGACGCCCCAGCTCGGTGACCTTGTCTCTGTCCGCCATGTCCCGCAGGTTACGCCGGCCGCTCGGAGAGGGACAAGCCGACGGGTCGCGAAGAACAGGGATAGGTCGCGAAATTTCCTGAGGGCTCCTGCTTGCCGACCCCGATCCGGGTGTTCTATGGTGGCGGAGCCGACTTGGAGGCAACTCCAGATCGGACTTGAAGTGACCGAGAGGTGACTTTGAGACCTCGCTGGGAGACCGGCCTTCGGGCCGGAGTGCCAGCAAGGTCGGGAACCCCGAGAGGGTGAGGGCTTCGGCCAGCACTCCCTCGGGGTTTTTCGCGTCGTCAGATATCCCGGCCGATTACTCGAGACTGGCAAGATGAGACGGAGTGACACGACCAGGAAATTCCATGACCGGCCAATGGGACACGACACAGGTGCGGCGGC
>DATHUL010000097.1:0-10473 GCA_035462285.1 Acidimicrobiia bacterium | reverse complement strand
GGCGTCCTCGCCGCGGCCGGAGCGGTGACCTTCGGCTGGATCTGGCTCCTCTGAGCGGTATGCCAGAGCCGGGGTCCCCCGCCCAAGGGGGCCCCGGCTCATCTCGTCCAGAAGTCGATCGATGTGCAACGGAGACGTGATCGACGAAACCGAATGCAGCCCGTCACGCATACGTGACGCCCTGCATTAGGAACGCGGTTCACAACATCGGGATGTCGACGCCTCTCTCCCGAGCCACACTTCGGGCGATCTCGTAGCCGGCGTCGGCGTGACGCATCACGCCGGTGCCGGGGTCGTTGGTTAGGACCCGTTCGACCCGGAAGGCGCCCTGGTCGGTGCCATCGGCCACCACCTGGGCGCCGGCGTGGATCGAGTTGCCGATGCCGACTCCTCCTCCGTGATGCACCGCCACCCAGGCTGCTCCCGAGGCGACATTGAGCATGGCGTTGAGGATGGGCCAGTCGGCGACCGCATCCGACCCGTCTGCCATGGCCTCGGTCTCCCGATACGGTGAGGCGACCGAGCCCGAGTCGAGATGGTCGCGCCCGATCACGATCGGGGCAGAGAGCTCACCACCGGCGACCAAGTCGTTGAAGCGGAGCCCGGCCCGATGCCTCTCCCCGTAGGAGAGCCAGCAGATCCGGGCCGGCAGACCCTGGAACCGGACTTTGTCCGCCGCCATCCGCATCCACCGGTGCAGTGACTCGTTCTCGGGGAACAGGTCCAGGATCGCCCGATCGGTGACGGCGATGTCGGCCGGGTCGCCGCTGAGCGCCACCCATCGGAACGGCCCCGACCCCTCGCAGAACAGGGGACGGATGTAGGCGGGGACGAACCCGGGATAGGAGAAGGCGTCCGAATAGCCGGCGATCTCGGCCTCGCCCCGCAGGTTGTTCCCGTAGTCGAAGGTCTCCGCCCCGGCCGTGTAGAACCCGACCATCGCCTGACAATGGGCGGCCATCGATTCCCGGGCCGCCTTCACGTAGGTGTCGGGGTCGTCACCGCGCAGATGCTCGGCCTCGTCGAGGCTGTACCCGGCGGGCACGTACCCGTAGAGCGGGTCATGGGCCGAGGTCTGGTCGGTGACGATGTCTGCGTCGAGACCCATCTCCAACAAGCGGGGGAACACATCTGCCGCGTTGCCGAGGAGACCGATCGAAACCGCCTCGCGGTCCCGTTTCGCTGCCAGGGCGCGCTCGACCGCCCGATCGAGATCGGTGTGACTCTCGTCGAGGTAACCGGTCTCCAGTCTGCGCTCGATCGAATGGGGGTCCACCTCGACGCAGAGGGCGACGCCGCCGTTCATGGTGATGGCCAGTGGTTGGGCTCCGCCCATCCCGCCCAGCCCGGCAGTGAGGGTCAGGGTCCCGGCCAGGGTCCCACCGAAGCGCTGTTCGGCGATGGCGGCGAAGGTCTGGAAGGTCCCCTGGAGGATGCCCTGGGTACCGATGTAGATCCAGGACCCGGCGGTCATCTGCCCGTACATCATCAGCCCGGCCGCCTCCAGCTCCCAGAAGTGCTCGAGGGTGGCCCAGCGGGGGACGAGGAGACTGTTGGCGATGAGCACGCGCGGCGCCATCTCGTGGGTGCGGAACACACCCACCGGTTTGCCCGACTGAACCAGCAGGGTCTCCTCGTTGCCGAGACGCTCCAGGGTGCGGACGATGGCGTGGAGGCTCTCCAGGTTGCGGGCCGCCTTGCCCCGGCCCCCGTAGACGACCAGGTTCTCCGGGTCCTCGGCCACTTCGGGGTCGAGGTTGTTGAGCAGACAGCGCAAGGCCGCCTCCTGCAGCCATCCCGGGGTGTTCAGAACCGAGCCGCGGGGGGCGTGGAGCGGGAAGTCGAGGTCGATCATCCCGATAGGCCTACTTCCTGAGCAGCCCGTCGAGACGGCGGGAGGCGATCCGGGCCCCGATCAGACCCATGACCAGCAGGAAGGCGATGTGCCCGGCCAGGCTCCAGTCGAAGATGCCCAGGGAGAAAGAGCGGAGCATCTCGGTGCCGTGATAGAGGGGAGAGATCAAGAGGATCTGCTGGAGGAAGGGCGGGTAGATGTCGAGGGGATAGAAGGTGGCCGAAAACAGGAAGAGGGGCATGGTGACCAGGGAGACCAGGTCGAAGTCCTGCCACGACCTCATGTAGGTGCAGGCGGCGAGACCGACCGAGCCGAAGGCGAAGCCGATCAGCACCGCGCCGGGGATGGTGAGCAGCGCCCACCAGTCGGTGGTCAGCCCCATGATCACCATCACCACGAGGAAGACGATGGAATAGAGGGCGCCGCGGAACAGGGCCCACCCGATCTCGCCGATGGCGATGTCGCGCGGGTTCATCGGAGTGGTCAGGATCCCCTCGTAGACGTTGCCGAACTTGAGCTTGAAGAAGATGTTGAAGGTCGTCTCCATCACCGACCCGTTCATGGCCGAGGCGGCCATGAGGGCGGGGGCGACGAAGGCGGTGTAGTCGATCGGGACCCCGCCGGGCCCGGTGACCTCGGGAACCAGGGCGCCGATCCCGATCCCGATCGAGAACAGGTAGAACACCGGCTCGAAGAACCCGGTGAAGATGATCTTCCACAACCGTCGATAGACGAGGAGGTTGCGCTCCCAGATTCGCTGGGCGCGGATCGGGGTCATCCGCCCGCCCGGCGTGAGCCGGGTCGGCGCCGAGACGCTCATGGCCTCAGCCTCCGGCCCAGATGCCGCGAGGCGAGGAAGAGACCGAGCCCGGTCATCACCACCAGATAGGCGGCGTGGGCCCACAAGGAGATGTCGGTCACTACGGAGGCGTCGACGTCGGGGAGAGCGATCTTGCGCACCAACTCGACCCCGTGAAACAGGGGGGTGACGTATGCGACCCATTGCAGGGCGTCGGGCAGTTGGGAGATGGGGAAGAAGGTGCCGGAGAACAGAAAGAGGGGGATGATCCCGAACCGGAACAGGGTGGAGAGACTGGTCTCGTCCTCCCGGGTGACGGTGAAGGCGGTGACCGCGGTCTGGAAGGCGAGACCGGTGACCACGGCGGGGGGAACGGCGAGCAGGGCGGGGCCGATCTCGAGGGCGCCGAACACCACCGCGATCACGGCGAAGACCACCAGCATGAAGGTGAGCCGGATGATCCCCCAGTAGAAGCGCCCGACCACGATGTCCGACGGGCCGAGCGGGGTGGTGATGGCGCCGTGGAACTCCTTTCTCCATTTCACCCCGGCCATCACCGGCCAGGACCCGTCCCCGGCCCCGGCTTGCATGGCGGTGGCAGCCATCAAGCCGGTGGCGACGAAGGTGAGATAGGGGATGGCGAGGTCGTTGGCGGTGCCATCGACCAGGCTCCCCAGCCCGACACCCATGGCGGCAAGGAACAGCACCGGGTTGACGAAGCTGGAGATGACGGTGCCCCTCCAGGTGCGGCGGTATGAGACCAGCTCGCTCTCGACCACTCGGAAGGGGCGGGTCAGGACCGACATCAGTCGACCAGGCTCCGCCCGGTGAGCCGGAGGAACACATCCTCCAGGGTGGACCTTCGCACCAGTATCTGCTCGGGGTGGATGTCCCGTGCCGTCAGCGCGCGTTGGGTCGCCTCGGCGTCGTCGGTGTAGAGGATCACCCGGTCGGCGAGGACCTCGGACCGGTTGGCCACCCCTTCGAGCTGCAGGGCGACGTCGTCGATGGCGCCCTCGGCGAAGCGGAGCTCGACCACCTCGCGTGGCGCATGTTGCGCGATCAGCTGGCGGGGCGACCCCTCGGCCACGATCTTCCCCTTGTCCATCACCACCAGGCGGTCACATAGTTGCTCCGCCTCGTCCATGTAGTGAGTGGTGATGATCAGGGTGGCCCCTTCCCGCTTGAGCCGGTAGAGACGGTCCCAGAGGAGATGTCGGGCCTGGGGGTCGAGCCCGGTGGTCGGCTCGTCGAGGATCACCAGGTCGGGCTCGTTGATCAGGGCACGGGCGATGATGAGACGTCGCTTCATCCCGCCCGAGAGCGGCTCCACCTTCGACTTGGCCCGGTCGGCCAGCTGGGCGAACTCGAGCAGCTCTCCGGTTCGGCGTCGGATCCGGGCCCGGTCCATGTCGTGGTAGCGCCCGTAGACGTAGAGGTTCTCGGCCACGGTCAGCTCCAGGTCGAGGTTGTCCTCCTGGGGGACCACGCCCAACCGCTTTCTGATCTCGCGGCCCTCCGTGGCCGGATCGAATCCGAACACGCTGAGCTTGCCCTCGGTGATCGGGCTCACCGTGGTGATCATCTTCATGGTCGAGGTCTTTCCTGCCCCGTTGGGCCCGAGAAAGCCGAACGCCTCTCCCCTGGCGATGTCGAAGTCGATGGCGTCGACCGCGACGAAGTCACCGAATCGCTTGGTGAGACCGCGGGCCTGGACGAGGGGTTCCGCCATGGGCACGCGACGCTAGTGCCGTCGCCGCGGTGTTCCGGCGGAGTTTCCCCGAATCAGTACTGCTGCTGCCGGACCACGGCCTCGATCGGCTTCCGTCCCCCGAAACGGCGGGGTTTGGCCTCGGCGCCCGGGTAGCCGAGGGCGACGGCGTACCGGGTCTCGGTTCCTTCGGGCGCCCCCAGGAAGGCGCGCGCCTGCGCCGACCGGTGCAAGGTGATCGGGCAGGAGGCGACCCCGACCGCCTTGGCCGCCAACATGATGTTCTGCGCCGCCCGGCCGATGTCGAACATGTTCCCCCCCTCCTCCTTGACCAGCACGATGGTGGCGGCGGAGTCCCGGACCGGATCGGTGAAGTCGCCGTGCTCGGCCAGCCCCTGGAGCCGCTCACCGGTCACGACGATGAACGACCAGTCCTGCCGGTTCTTCGAGCTCCCGGTCCATCGTGCCGCCTCCAGGATGGCGTCGAGATCCTCGTCGGAAAGCGGGGTGGGCTGATAGCTGCGGATGGCGCGCAGCTGGAGGATGAAGCGGTATGGGTCGGTCATGCCGGGAGCCTAGAAGGGGGCGTGAGCACCCGGTCCCGGGCCGGCTCCACCATCCCGGTTCAGAGCGGTTGGGGGGACCTGGCCCTGGGCGGGGGGTTTGAGGGGGGTCGCCCCCCCTCATGGATATAAGACCATCTGGGTGCAGCGGAACAGGGCGATCTTCTTGCCGGTCTCCTCGGAGCTGACCGCCACGTCCCAGACCTGGGTGGTGCGACCGCCATGGGCCATGGTGCCCTCGGCGATCAGGGCCCCTTCGAGCAAGGTGCCCAGGTGGTTCGACTTGAGCTCGATGGTGGTGAAACCGATCGCCCCCGGCGGGAGGTTGGCCACGCACCCGTAGCCGGCCGTCGTGTCGGCCAGGGCCACCACCGACGCCGCATGCAGATAGCCGTTGGAGGCGAGATGCTTCTCGGCGACCTCGAGGCGCATCCTGGCCCCACCCACTTCGAGCTCGATCAACTGGAGGCCGAGGAGACCGGGGAGACGGGCAGCCCCCAGTCCTTCCAGGACCTCGGTCAACTCCTGCTTGTCGGCGGGGAAGTGCGGGATCTCGGGCATTGGGCGCGGGACGATACCCCCGGGCGGTCGGTCTCGCCGATCCGATAACTTGAGGCCGGTCAGCCTCGTCCTCAGGAGTCGATACCCATGCCCACCCCTCACATCTCTGCCCGGAAAGGCGAATTCGCCCCGTCGATACTGCTCCCCGGAGACCCGCTCCGGGCCAGGTACATCGCCGAGGCCTTCCTCGGCGAGGTGAGGCAGGTGAACGAGGTGCGCAACATGCTCGGCTACACCGGCAGCTACGAAGGGGTGCCGGTCTCGGTGATGGGCACGGGCATGGGCATACCCTCCGCCTCGATCTATGCGTCCGAGCTGATCACCGAGTACGGGGTGGAACGGTTGATCCGGGTCGGGTCGTGTGGAGGCATTCTCCCCTCGGTGGAGATCCGCGACGTGGTGCTCGCCATCGGCGCCTGCACCGACTCCGGGGTGAACCGGGTTCGATACGGTGGACACGACTTCGCCGCCACTGCCGACTTCGGCCTGCTCCGCGCCGCGGCCGAGGCCGCTTCTGCCCGTGGCATCGAGGTCAAGGTGGGCAACGTCCACTCCGCCGACCTGTTCTACAACCCGGACCCGGCCGCCTTCGACCGGATGGAGGCGATGGGTGTCCTCGCCGTGGAGATGGAGGCGGCCGGTCTCTACGGGGTCGCCGCCGAGAAAGGTGGCCGGGCCCTCACCATCGCCACCGTCTCCGACCACGTTCGCACCGGGGCTTCCACCAGTTCCGAGGAGCGGGAGCAGACCTTCGACGAGATGGTCGTGATCGCCTTGGAGACGGTGAGGATCGACACCGGGTCTCAACCATCGGGCTGACCCGCCACTGCCCGTGGAGCGTTCGGTGGCCCGGCGGGGCGTCACCGACGCACTGCCCCTGGAGCCCGATCGCCGCATGAACGTGCTCCGGGTGGTCCGGGTGCTGTTCTGGGCCCGGTGAAGAAGTTCCGGGTTCGGGCGACGGGGGGTAACCCGGTCTCACTACGTTGGGTCTCAGTCCAGATGCCGATTCCCGGCATCCAGCGATTGGGAGGAGAAATGACCGACACCGTCGATCGGACCGAATCGAGAGGATCAGGGGGGTCCGGTTTCGATTCCTACTTCAAGCTCACCGAACGGGGCACATCCGTAGGCACGGAGATAAGGGCCGGGGTGACGACGTTCCTGGTGATGGCGTACATCATCTTCGTCAACCCGAACATCCTGGGGGAGGCCGGGTTCGATGCGCCGGCCGTGGCGGCGGGAACCGCCCTGGTCGCGGGATTGCTCAGCATCCTGATGGGGGTGGTGGCCAACTATCCCATTGCGATGGCCGCCGGGCTGGGGATCAACGCCGCGGTGGCTTTCGGGCTGGTCCTTGGTGACGGGCTCACCCCGGCCGGCGCCATGGGTGTAATCGTGCTCGAGGGCCTGATCGTGCTCGCCTTGGTCCTGGTCGGGCTGAGAGAGGCGATCATGAATGCGGTGCCGCTCAGCCTGAAACGGGCGATCGGGGTCGGCATCGGGCTCTTCATCTTGTTCATCGGGTTCCAGAGCGGTGGTCTGATCGGGCCCGGAGAGCCGGTGGTCCAGTTCATCTTCCCCAACACGACCGGAGCTTGGCTGACCCTGATCGGGCTTCTGATCACTGTGGTCCTCTTCGTGCGCAAGGTCCCCGGAGCGCTGGTGATCAGCATCCTGCTCACCGCAGCCCTGGGGTTGATCATCGGGTTCACCGAGTTCCCCGACACCTTCACCGCCACACCCAGTTTCGCCACCCTGGGCGACTTCGATCTGGGCAATGTGTTCAGCCAACTCGGCTTGGTGGCGGCGGTGCTGACCATTTTCAGCTTCATGCTCACCGACTTCTTCGACACCATCGGCACCGCCACCGCCATCGTGGAGCAGGCCGACCTCACCGAGGAAGACGGCTCGATCCCCGGTGTGGGCAGACTGCTCGTGGTCGACTCCATCGGGGCGGCTGCCGGCGGGGCGGCCGGAGTGAGCTCCAACACCAGCTACATCGAGAGCGCGGCCGGCGTCGCCGAGGGCGGGCGCACCGGGCTCACCTCGGTGGTTGTCGGCGTGTTGTTCTTACTGGCGATATTCCTCTCCCCGATCGCGGGGCTGATCCCGGCCCAGGCCACCGCCCCGGTGTTGATCCTGGTCGGCTTCTTGATGAGCGGGCTGATGAAGGGGATCGATTTCGAGGACATAGAGGAGGGCTTCCCAGCCTTGCTCACCATCATCCTGATGCCGCTCACCTTCAGCATCACGGTCGGAATCGGCGCCGGGTTCGTCATGTACGTCCTGATCAAGGTGGTCAAGGGCAAGATCGCCGACGTCCACCCCCTGATGTGGGTGGTCGCCATCGCCTTCCTGGTCTACTTCGGCCAGGCGGTGTTGGACCAGGCGATCTCCGCCTGATCGACCCAAGCTCGATGAGGGGCCCGGCAGGGGAGCCGGGCCCCTCATCGCGTCAGCCCCTGAAACGGGCCTGGGAATGACGGCCAGTCGACCCGTCACGACACCGGGCTTGCAAAGCGGTCTCCGCTGGAGCGGCGCAGCTCCCCCATGGCCAGGTCCTGGAAGGAGTGGAACGACTTGTCGGTGCGGTCGCGGGGGCGAGGGAGATCGACGATCACCTCGGTCTGGATCGACCCGGGTCGCCCCCCGAAGACCACCACCCGATCGGCCAGCACCAGTGCTTCGTCGATGTCGTGAGTGACCAGGAACATCGTGGGGCGGTACCAGCCCCAGACCTCGAGCAGGTGATCCTGTAGATCGACCCGGGTGAAGGCGTCCAGTGAGCTGAACGGCTCGTCGAGGAGGAGGACAGGGGGCTTGGTGACCAGGGCGCGGGCGATGGCGGTGCGCGAGGCCATTCCCCCGGACAACTCCTTGGGCAGAGCCCCGGCGAATGCGCCGAGCCCGACCCGCTCGATCGCCTCGGCCACCAGGGCCTGGTCGCCGGGGCGACGAGCCAGGCCGAATGACACGTTGCGCTCGACCGAGAGCCACGGCATGAGGCGCGGCTCCTGGAAGACGACCCCGACCGAGGGGTCGGGCCCTCTCACCATGTGCCCGGCCACCCTGACCGAGCCGGTGGTGGGGATATCGAGACCGGCGATGAGGCGGAGCACGGTGCTCTTCCCGCACCCGCTCGGGCCGATCACGGCGACGATCTCACTTGCCTCCACCTCGAGGTCGAGGCCGGAGACGGCAAGCAGACCGGTGCCGAAGCGCTTCGACACCTGATGCATCTCGATCATGCGACCGCCTTTCGGGCGAAGCCGTCTTCCCAACCGGTGAAACGGGCCCCGGTCCAGGCGAGAAGGCGGTCGGTGACCCTTCCCAGCAGGGCGAACATGACGATCGAGGAGATGATCACCGCCGGCCGGCCGGTCTGCTGTCCGTCGACGAGCAGATATCCCAATCCCTTGCTCGCTCCGAGGAACTCCGCCGCCACCACGAACATCCAACCCAGTCCGAGCCCGTTGCGCAGCCCGATCAGATAGGTGGGCAGTGACGCCGGCAGCAGGATCCGCCTGATCAGCGTGGTCGTCCCCAGCCCGTAGATCCGGCCCACCTCGACCAGTCGCCGATCAACCGAGGCGATGGCGCCGCTGAAGGTCAGGTAGACGGGAAAGAAGACCCCGAGGGCGATCATCAGCACCTTGGAGGTCTCGAAGATCCCGAACCAGAGGATGAACAACGGTGTCCAGGCAATCGAAGGGATGTTCCTCAGTGCTTGCAGGGTGGGGTCGAAGATGGCGCAGAACCGCTCCGACACCCCGGTTGCCGCCCCCAGCACCGTGCCAACCGTGGCCCCGAGCACGAATCCGGACAACACCCGGAGTGTGGTGGTGAGACTGTGCCCGAACAGATCACCGTCTGAGGCCAAGGCGGCCAGGGTGCGGGCGATCTCGGTCGGTGCCGGGATGAGCCGTGTCGAGATGAGCCCGCTCATTGCCCCGATCTCCCAGAAGAGGCCCACGGCGACGGGGAACACCAGTCCCAGCGCCCAGCGTGGAGCGCGTCGCCGTTTGCGGCTCGGGGCGAGGGCATCCGGGCGCAGCGCCGGGCGGTCGAGGGAGAGACGGGTCATCCCCCGTCTCCCAGACTGGCGCTGAAGCTGTCGTCGAGAAGTTGGTCGAGGGTGGACTCGAGATCGACCTCTTCTTCGATGACCCCGGCTCCTTGGAGGACCAGCCCGGCGCCGAGGATCGATTCCCGCTGCAGCGGGCCGATGGCCGGTGCGGTGAGATCGGTCCGTTCCAGCTGCCGCCGGGCGACCTGTTCGCTCAGACCTGCCGCCCCGGCCAGGATGGCGGCCAGCTCGTCCGGGTTCTGCAAGGACCAGAGACGACCTCGCTCGTATGCGGCGATCACGGTCTCGACGATCTCGGGGTGCTCGACTGCGAACGCCTCGTCGACATTGAGGACACCCCAGGTGTTCAGCTCCGGCGCCCGGTAGAAGAGGGTCGCTCCCTGCTCCAGCTCGGCCTCGGCCATCATCGGGTCGAGCCCGGCCCAGGCATCAACCGAGCCGCCGATCAGGGCGTTGCGACCGTCGGCGTGCTGGAGTAGCACGGCCTCGATGTCACTCTCGGCCAGCCCGTGCTCGGCGAGGGCGCGGACCAGGAAGATGTATGGATCGGTTCCCTTGGTGACTGCGACCTTCTTGCCGACCAGATCGTCGACACTGTCGATCCCGCTGCCGGCGTTGGTCACCAGGGCGGTCCACTCCGGCTGGGAGTAGGCGTAGACCGAGCGGATGGCGGTCCCGTTTATCCTGGCCAGAAGGGCGGCGGCACCGGCGGTCGATCCGAACTGGATGCTCCGGGCAGCCAAGAACTCGAGAGCCTTGTTGCTGCCGGCCGACTGGACCCAGTTGACATCGATCCCGTCGAGCTCCTCCTCCAGCCACCCCTTCTCCCTGAGCACCAGGCTCACCGGGTTGTAGTAGGCCCAGTCGACGGTGATCTCGTCGACGGTCCGGGCG
>DATHUL010000096.1:0-6133 GCA_035462285.1 Acidimicrobiia bacterium | reverse complement strand
GCTGGCCGAGTCGGGCCATGCGGTCTACGACCTGGGCACGCATTCCGCCGAGCCGGTCGACTACCCCGACTACGCGGCGGCGGTGGCCCAGGCGGTGCTCGACGGCCGGGCCGACCGGGGGATCATCGTGTGCGGGTCCGGGGCCGGGGCGGCGATAGCCGCCAACAAGCTACAGGGGATCAGGGCGTCGATCGCCCACGACACCTACACCGCCCGCCAGATGGTGGAGCACGACGACGTGAATGTGCTCAGCCTCGGCTCCCGGGTGATCGGCGAGGCGCTGGCCGAGGAGCTGGTGACCACGTTCCTCGAGGCGCGTTTCTCACGGGAGGACCGTCACGTGCGACGGCTGGACAAGATCAAGTCGATGGAGGGCTGAGGTCAGCCGGACTGGGCCAGGGCGGCCAGGGCATTGAGGCCCTCGACACCGATCTCACCCGAAACCCGGCCCAGGTTGGTGTTCTCCCCGTCGAGCACCACGTAGAACGGGGTGCCTGCCATCCCGTAGTTGGCGGCCACGGTCCCGATGCGGTCGTCCATCACCGACGGTGAGGTCCAGCCCTCTTCCTCGAGCCAGTCCTGGGGGGGCCAGTTGGTGCGGCTGCGGTCGGTGGAAGTCACCACCGAGATCAGCTCCACACCTTCGGGGAGGTTGCCCGCGTCGACCCAGTCCTGGACCACGGGCACCTCGTTCTGGCAATGAGGGCACCAGTGGGCGAGGAACAGGATGATCTTGGCGGTGCCGTCGGGCTCGATGATGACCGGGTTGCCCTCCCAATCGGCCCCGGTGACGGTGGGGGCGGTGAGACCGATGGCCACGTCCTGGGTACCTGCGGCATACACCGGGAGCGGGTCCCCTTCCACGGTCGGGTCGCCGTATCCGATGCTTTCGTCGATTTCGGGCTCGGTGGCGATCGAGGCGGCGAGGGCCACGATCAGCCCGAGGCCGACCACTCCCCCGAGGATCCACCACAAGGTGGATCTGCTCTTGGCGTCCTTGCCTCCGGGCTTGGACTTGGTCTTCTGAGTCATTCTTCGGCTTTCGTGTAGAAGGCGAGCAAGACGGCGATCACGATAAACCCTGCACCGGCCATAAAGGGAAGGTCCATGAAGCCGAACATCTCGATGCTTCGCGCCGAGCAGGGGACCAGCGGATCGCAGGAGGTGCCTTCCAGGCTGGGGAAGAACTGGAGCACATTGTGGTAGATCGAGATGACCAATCCGATGAGGGCGATGGGGATGGCGTAGAACCTGACCGCCGCCTCACGCCGGATCGCCCCGACCAGCAGGACGATCGCCAGCGGGTACATGGCGATGCGTTGGAACCAGCAGAGCCGGCAGGGGACGTAGTGGAACAGCTCGGAGTACATCAGCGAGCCCACGGTTGCGACCAGGGCCACCACCCAGGCCAGCCACACCGCCTTGTCCCCGAGCAAGGTGGCGGCCTCGGGGCCCTTGACCACCCGGAAAGCCAACAAGCCCACCGCCCCGACCAGTGCGACCACGGTCAGGATGGCGAAGAAGTTATTGAAAAAGAGGATGGTCTGGGCGGACATTTGCCTCCCGGCTGGCTCGAGTCGGCGTCATCCGGCCGGTGGGCCGGACCGACCGCCGACGGAGACTAATGAAGCCGGCGCCGATGATCGAGGTATGCGCCACGTCAGCCGTTTCCGTGCTCGGGTCCTGGTGTCTCCGACTCCACCCTCTTTGTGCCCGGCCAATCTGCCAAAGCTCCCGGTTGCTAGGGGACCTTCGGCTCTGGCGGCTGGCCGGGGTCGGGATGACGCTCGAATCAGCGTCAAGAAAGGTCGATGACGATGTTCTCGTTGAAATGGCGGGCGCTTCGGGCCGACGGAGCGAGGGTTCGAGCCGTTATCCACGGGCCGACACTGTGGCTCTCCTCGGCCCTTGCAGTCGTTGCCGCGGTCAGCGCCGCCCTCACGTTCTTCCTCCCCGACGTCCTGACCGGCCCGGCCGTCACCACGGGCAATGCCCGCGGGACCGCACTGGTCATGATGGTGGCCGGGGTGCCCTTGTTGGTGCTCTCCATGCTCAAAGCGACCCGAGGCTCGTGGCGATTTCACGTCGTTTGGCTGGGGATCCTGAGCTACCTGACATACAACGGGTTTCTGCTTCTCTTCGGAACCCCTTTGAACTCCCTGTTCCTCCTCTACGTGGCGACCTTCTCTCTGGGGCTGTTCAGCCTGGGGACACTGGTACACGCGACAGAGCCGCACGCGGTGTCCGACCAACTCGTCGATCTGCCACGGCGGGGCCTGGCGATCTTCGTCTGGACGATCGTTGGCCTCAACGCCCTGGTCTGGCTGCGGGGGATCATCCCCACCATCGGTGCCGCCGAACCGACCGCCGTCCTCGACGGCCTTGGCCTGACCACCAACCCGAGCTGGATACAGGATCTCGCCTTCTGGCTCCCGATGGCCGCCATCGCCGCTGCCTGGCTGTGGCTGGACAAGCCATGGGGCTATGTGCTGGTCGGCGCCTGGCTGGTGTACGGGCTGATCGAGTCGGTGGGGGTGGCCGTTGATCAGCTGTTTGGCTATGCCGCCGATCCGACCACAGAGCACGCGACACCGGCCGGAGCCGTCATCTTCGGCATCCTCGCCCTGGTGAGCGTGGTCCCGATGTACCTCTACTTCCGACGTCAGCGGGCACAGAGTCACATCGTGGTCGAGGTGGAAGTCCGCGCCGACGGGTGACCCTCGGTCGTGGGTGGAAAGAAGTGGCAGTCCCGACCGGATTCGAACCGGCGTTTCCGGCTTGAAAGGCCGGCGTCCTAGGCCACTGGACGACGGGACCTCGCGGATACGTTGAGGTTAACGGGTCGTCACGACATAGCCCCGACAGGGGTTCAGGAGGCGAGTAGCTGTGCCCGCGCCCGGGCCACGCGCTCCAGGGTCTTGTCCCTGCCCAGGGCGGCGAGAGACTCGAACAGGGGCGGGCTGACCGAGGAGCCGGTGACCGCCACCCGCAGCGGTTGGAGACCCTTGCCCGCTCCTACACCCAGTTCTTCCAGCATCGCACGCAACGTCTCCTCGATGCTCTCCGCATTCCATGGATCGACCGCGCCGAGACGCTGCGCCGCCGCATCGAGGATGCCGGGACCCCCCTCTTTGCTCATCACCTTCTCCCAGGACCTCGGGTCGTACCCGGCGAAGTCCTCGAAGAGGAACACCACCTGCTCCCCGGCCTCGGGGAGGAGGCGGGTTCGCTCCTGGACCAGGTCGGACACGGTCTCGAAACGTGCCCACTCGTCCTCGTCGAGGGCCCGACCCACCGCCGCCTCGACATGAGGCCGCACCTTTTCCCGGAACGTCTTGGAGTCCATGGCGCGCATGTACTCCCCGTTCATCCACGACAACTTGTCCGGGTCGAACACCGCCGGGTTGGAGGAGACGTCGGCCAGATCGAAGGCCGCCATTGCCTCCTCCCTGGAGAAGATGGTCCGGTCACCGTCGATCGACCATCCGAGAAGGGACAGGTAGTTGAACACGGCATCGGGCAGATAACCGGTGTCCCGATAGTGGGAGAGGGCGGTCTCACCGTGCCGTTTCGACAGCTTCTTCCCGTCGGGGCCGAACAGAAGAGGGAGGTGGGCGTAGACCGGCTCGGCGGCGTCCAGGGCACGGGTGAGCAGGACGTGTTTCGGAGTGGAGGGGAGCAGATCCTCGCCCCGGGCGACGTGGGTGATCTGGTAGTCGACGTCGTCGACTGTCGAGGCGAGGTGATAGGTGGGGGTGCCGTCGCTGCGCAGGATGACGAAGTCGTCGATGTCCCTCCCCTCGAAGCTGACCGACCCTCGGACCAGATCGTCGAAGACGACTGCCTCGTCCTGGGGGACCGAGATCCTGATCACCCCGCCCTCGGCGGGAGGGCTCTCCGGTCGCCGGATGTAGTGACCGGGAGGCAGCCGTTCTGCCTGCGCCTTCTGCCGAAGCGCCTCCAACTCCTCGGTGGTGCGATCGTCGTGGTAGGCGGCCCCCGACTCGACCAGCGTGGTCGCCACCGACTGATACCGCTCCAGGCGATCCGACTGGCGATAACTCCCATAGGGCCCGCCTACCTCGACACCCTCGTCCCAGTCGAGCCCGAGCCAGCGGAGCGAGTCGAGGATGTCCGCCTCGAAGGCGGGAGTGGAGCGCTCCAGGTCGGTGTCGTCGATGCGCAGGAGGAACGTGCCCCCGTGGTGCCGGGCGTACAGCCAGTTGAACAGTGCCGCCCTGGCGTTGCCGACGTGGAGATAGCCGGTGGGCGAGGGGGCGACCCGGAGCCGGACCGTCATCGGGAGACCACCCGGTTCTGCAGCACACCGATCCCGTCGATCTCGACCTCCATGACATCGCCGGGGACGACCCGGCTGATCCCGGCCGGGGTCCCGGTGAGGATGACGTCGCCGGGGAGCAGCGTCATCACCGCGGTCACGTATTCGAGGATCTCGGCCACACCGAAGACCATGTCCGAGGTGAAACCGGCCTGACGTACCTCGCCGTTCACCCGGCAGATGACCGCCAGCTTCTCCAGCGGGTCGAGCTCGGTTTCGATGGCCGGGCCCAGGGGGCAGAAGGTGTCGAATCCCTTGGCCCGGGCCCACTGGCCGTCCTTCATCTGGAGGTCGCGGGCGGTGACGTCGTTGGCTGCGGTGTAGCCCATGAGGTAGGCGGAGGCGTCCTCGGCCTTCACGTGTCGGGCCACCCTGCTGACCACCGCGGCCAATTCGGCCTCGTGCTGGACATCGTTGGAGATGGGCGGATGGACCACGCTGGCATCGGGGCCGATCACCGACGTGGCCGGCTTGAGGAAGATCAACGGCTCGTCGGGCACCTCACCGCCCCGCTCGGCCGCATGGTCCTCGTAATTCCGGCCCACCGCCACCACCTTGGTGGGCAGGACCGGCGCCAGAAGCTGTGCCGTCTCCCAGGGGACCACGGTCTCGGTCGGCTCCCAAGCGACGAACGGGGAGCCGCGATAGACCAGCACTCCTTCGGTGTCGGCCACGCCATAGGCGATGTCGTCACCTGCCTTGAACCGGACGATCTTCATCGGGCCGACAGAGCCCGGCGAACCTGGTCCGGCGTCTGGACGATGAGGTCGCGGTCGATCTCGCCCACCGCGGTCTGCCCCGGTCTTCCCTCGTGGGGCACCGCGGAGAGCCAGCGCTCTCTTCGCTCCGCGATGTCGGGCGGGGCTTCGTAGCCGTACCCGCACAGGGCCAGCGCCACCTCCAGGTCCTCCCGGGAGGGAGCCCGTCCTCGAGCACCGGCCCGGGCCATGGTCAGGGCAGCCAAAACCGCCTTGAGATCGGGGTCGTCGTCGGGCAGGTCGGCCGAGTTGACCAGCCGCAGCGCATAACCGCCGTCCGGGGTGTACTGACCAAACCGGCCCCCTTGCGGGACTTCCCCGGGCGAAGTCGGGATCCCGGGCTTGATGTCCGGGCTCCAACGCCTCGCCGCCGGAGGCTGGAGGACCGAACGCGGCCGTTCCTGGTCGCTCACCCCGATATTCGGCTGTTGGCCCACTAGATGAAGCTGAGCCAGTGGCGGTACTCGGGGATCTTGGCCGCGACCAGGTCGGAGAACATGTCCTGCGACTTCCTGGTGATCGGCCCCGGCTCCCCGGAGCCGATCACCCGGCCGTCGATAGACACCACCGGGGTCACCTCGGCCGCAGTCCCGGTGAGGAACACCTCGTCGGCGGCGTAGAGACTGCCCCGGGCCAGCTCGGCCTGGATCACCTCGACTCCCTCGGCATGGAGAAGCTCCATGACCGTGTTGCGGGTTATCCCCTCCAGGATCCCCGACGACACCGGCGGGGTGTAGACCGTGCCGTTGCTCACGGTGAAGATGTTCATCCCGCTGCCTTCGGAGACCGAGCCTCCGTCGTTGAGCATGATCGCCTCGTCGTACCCGTTGCGCAGCGCCTCCTGCTTGGCGAGCACCGAGTTCAGGTACTGGCCGGAGCCTTTGGCGGTGGGGATGAAGCTGTTGTGCGAGATCCGCCGCCAGCTCGACACCATGGTGGTGATCCCGTTCTGGACTCCGTGGTCCCCCATGTAGCTGCCCAGGTAGAAGGCCGCCATGTAGCTGTGCACCGGGCTCGCCTTGGGATTGATCCCGAA
>DATHUL010000095.1:0-7942 GCA_035462285.1 Acidimicrobiia bacterium | reverse complement strand
CAACCGGGTCAACCGGTCGCGAGTGGTGCCGGGCCGGCACAAGAAAGTCGAGGGCATCGAGCAGATCGACAAGGTGATCGACATCGACCAGTCACCCATCGGTCGCACCCCTCGCTCCAACCCGGCGACCTATACCAAGCTGTTCGACCAGATCAGGACCCTGTTCTCCCAGACACCCGAGGCCAGGGCCCGCGGCTACAATCCAGGGCGCTTCTCGTTCAATGTGAAAGGGGGGCGTTGCGAGGCCTGTGCGGGTGACGGGACGATCAAGATCGAGATGCACTTCCTCCCCGATGTCTACGTGCCCTGCGAGGTGTGCGGGGGCCGCAGGTACAACCGGGAGACACTCGAGATCCTGTGGAAGGGCCACAACATCTCCGAGGTGCTGGAGATGTCGGTGGAAGAGGCGCTCGGGTTCTTCGAGAACCAGCCCAAGATCGTGCGCATCCTCCAGACGCTCTACGACGTCGGTCTCGGCTACGTCCGTCTCGGCCAGCCGGCCACCACCCTGTCCGGAGGCGAGGCGCAGCGGATCAAGCTGGCCTCCGAGCTGGGCAAGCGTTCGACCGGGCGCACCTTCTACATCCTCGACGAGCCGACCACGGGACTGCATTTCGAGGACATCCGCAAGCTGCTCCAGGTCTTGCAGCGTCTGGTCGATGCCGGGAACACCGTGGTGGTCATCGAGCACAACCTCGACGTGGTCAAGTCGGTCGACTACGTCATCGACCTCGGTCCCGAAGGCGGAAGCGGCGGGGGCCGTATCGTGGCCCAGGGCTCGCCCGAGGAGGTCGCCCAGGTGGGGGAGAGCTATACCGGCAAGTTCCTCCGGGAGCTGGTCGGTGGGTGAGCCGGCCGCGGTCGACGAATCGGTCGAAGCGCCGGTCTAGCCTCTGACCACCTTGGACGAATCACGACTCTCCGACTTGCGCCAGTCTTCATTCGGAGAGCTGGCTCGGTTCGAAGACAAGCACGCTGTAGTGCTCGGCGGCGCCGGCTTTCTCGGGTCTCATGTCTGCACCTGGCTCATTCACGCCGGGACCCGGGTGACCTGCATCGACAACATGATCACCGGCCATGCCGAGAACGTCGGCCATCTCATCGGGGACAAGAGGTTCCGGCTCATCGACTACGACGTCACCGACTATCTCCACGTCTCGGGCGCGGTGGATTACGTTCTCAACTTCGCCTCACCCGCCTCCCCGGTGGACTACCTCAAGTGGCCGATCCACACACTCAAGGTGGGCGCGTTCGGCACCCACAAGGGGTTGGGGCTCGCCTACGACAAGGGAGCGGTCTTCTTTCTCGCCTCGACCTCGGAGGTCTATGGGGATCCCCTGGTCAACCCCCAGCCCGAGACCTACTGGGGCAACGTCAACCCGATCGGGCCGCGCGGGGTATATGACGAGGCGAAGCGGTTCGCCGAGGCGCTGACCCTGGCCTACAACCGGGAGCACGGCGTCGACACCCGGATCGTTCGGATTTTCAATACGTTCGGTCCTCGGATGCGGCCGGACGATGGCAGGGCGGTCCCGGCCTTCTTCAAGGCGGCATTGGAGAACCGGCCCCTCCCGGTGTTCGGCGACGGGTCGCAGACCAGGTCGCTCTGTTACGTCGACGATGAGGTAGAAGGGATCCTGCGTCTCCTCCTCTCCTCTGAGACGAGCCCGGTCAATATCGGAAACCCCGAAGAGGTCACCATGGTGGAGCTGGCCGAGACGGTGCAGGACGTGGTGGGCAATCATCCCGGCATCGAGTTCCATCCCCGACCCACAGACGACCCGATGGTGCGCCGCCCCGACACCGCCAAGGCGGAGAGGATCCTGGGCTGGAAGGCGCAGATCTCACTGCGGGAGGGTCTGGAGCGCACCCTGCCCTGGTTCAGAGAAGTCCTCGGCTACTGAACCGCGGCCTGCCGTCGGGCACAATGCATCCATGTCCTGGTCCGAGCTGTCCGATTGGTGGGTATCCGAGGTCGCCGAGGACCCGGCATATGAGACGGTGGTGACGCCGGCGCTCCTCGAAGTCCTCCGGCCCCAGCCGGGCTCGACCTATCTCGACCTCGGATCGGGGGAGGGGCGGGTGATGCGGGCCGTGGTCGAGGCAGGCTCGTCGGTCCACGGGGTGGATGTCAACCGCAACCTGGCGCGACGGGCGATGGCTACGGGACCGGTCGTGATCGGGGCGCTCCCCGAGCTCGCCTTCTTCCGGGACGACTCCTACGACGGCGCCTTCTGTGTGCTGGTGGTGGAGCACATCGAAGACCACCAGCGGATGTTCGAGGAAGCCGCACGAACGGTGAAGACCGGCGGAGTCCTCGCTCTGGTGATGAACCACCCGGTGTGGACTGCCCCCGGATCGACCCCGGTCACCGACTTCGAAGGTGAGACGCTGTGGCGCCCTGGCGACTACTTCTCGCAAGGTGAGACCACAGAGCCGGCGGGGGAGCACAGGATCGTCTTCCATCATCGCAACACGGCCGAGCTGGTCAATTCCGCCGCCGGCGCCGGCTGGTGTCTGGAGCGCATGCTGGAGGCGCCTCACCACCACCTGGCCGACCAGATGGGGATTCCCCGGCTGATGGCTTGCCGATGGCGGCTCCTACCCTGAGCGGGCGTGTTCGAGCGACCCAAACCTTCGGAGATCCCGGATCAACCGGGGGCGTATCTCTTCCGTGACAGGCACGGGAAGGTGGTCTACGTGGGCAAGGCCAAGAGCCTGCGCAGCCGGGTCCCCTCCTACTTCGGGGTCGGTCTCCACCCCCGAACCCAGGCCATGGTGGACAACGCCCGGTCGGTCGAGTGGATCATCACCGAGTCCGAGGTGGCGGCCCTCATGCTCGAGTTCTCCCTGATCAAACGGCACCGGCCCCGTTTCAACGTCAAGCTCACCGACGACAAGTCCTATCCGTACCTGGCCATCACCCGGAGTGACGAATGGCCGAGGGCCCGGGTCATGCGCGGCGCCAAGCGCAAGGGGAACGAGTACTTCGGGCCCTACGCCCACACCTATGCCATCCGCAAGACGCTCGACCAGCTGCTGCGCACCTTCCCGGTCAGGACCTGCACCGACTCCTTCTTCGAGCGGCAGCGGGCGCAGGGACGGCCCTGTCTCCTCTACCACATCGAGAAGTGCTCCGGCCCTTGCATCGAAGCTGTCACCCCCGAGGACTATGCGCGGATGGTCGACTCGCTCGCCGCCTTCCTCCGCGGTGACACCGACGGTGTGCTCACCGATCTCGAGGTGCGCATGTGGGAGGCGTCGGAGCGTCAGGAGTTCGAGTTGGCCGCCCGGCACCGAGATCGGATCGACGATGTGAGACGGGCCATGCTCCGTCAGGAGGTGGTCACCGAGCGCCCCGAGGACTTCGACCTGATCGCGTTCCACGGCGACGACCTGGAGTCGGCTTTCCAGATCCTCCATGTCCGTCGCGGCCGACTGGTGGGGAGAATGGGCACCATCGTCGACCGGGTGGAGGAGCTGACCGACTCCGAGCTGATGGGAAGGGTGATCCGCGAGCTGTACGGAGAGGATGACCCGCCCAAGGAGGTGCTGGTCGAGATCGAGCCCGCCGAGAAGGAGCTGCTTCAGGCGTGGCTGGAAGAGCGGCGCGGCACCAAGGTCGGTCTCCGTGTCCCGGTCAGAGGGGCGAAGCGCCGCCTCATGGAGACCACCGCCACCAACGCGGCCGAGGCCTTCGCCCGGCACCGATTGAAGCGGAGTCAGGACCACAACGCCCGGGCCAAGGCGCTGCGCTCCCTGCAGGAGGTGCTCGATCTCCCCGAGCCTCCGCTTCGCATCGAGGCATACGACGTCTCCACGCTGCAGGGCACCAACACCGTGGCCTCGATGGTCGTGCTCGAGGACGGTCTCCCCAAGCGTTCCGACTACCGTCGTTTCAAGATCCGGACCATCGACGGGCAGGACGACTTCGCCGCCATGGAGGAGACCGTCCGCCGCAGATTCCGGGCCTATCTGGCCGAGCGAGAACGGTCCGTCGCCGAACAGGGCAGGTTCTCCTACCCGCCCTCGCTGGTCCTGGTCGACGGGGGACCGGGGCAACTGGGCCGGGCGGTGCGGGTGCTCGATGAGCTCGACCTGGACATCCCGGCCATCGGCCTGGCCAAGCGGATGGAAGAGGTGTTCCTGCCGGGCAAACCCGAGCCGGTTCGCATCCCACGTGACGCCGAGGCCCTCTATCTGCTGCAGCAGGTCCGCGACGAGGCACACCGATTCGCCATCACCTACCACCGCCAGCTGCGCTCCAAGTCGATGATCGATTCGATCCTCGACGAGGTGCCGGGGATCGGGCCGAAACGGAAGAAGGACCTCTTGAAGCGGTTCGGCTCGTTGAAGAAGATAAGAGAGGCGGGCACGGAGGCGCTGGCCGAGGTACTACCGAGGAACGTAGCCGACGATCTGTACGCTGCGTTGCACACCTGATCGAGAGCCCCGATGGACCGTCCAGCAAGCGATCATCCCCACGTTCTCGTGGTCACCGGCATGTCGGGGGCGGGACGCTCCTCGGCGGCCAAGATCCTCGAGGACCTCGGTTACACCGTGATCGACAATCTCCCGCCCCGGCTGCTCGTCCCCGCAGCCCAGTTCCACGAGTTGCCGGAACGGCACAAGCATCTGGCCGTCGTCATCGACTCGAGAGGGGGCCTCCGCATCGCCGAGCTGACCGGCGCGGTCGAAGAGCTGAGTCGGGAGGGAGTGAAGACCAGGGTGGTGTTCCTCGACGCCGACGACGATGTCATCGTCTCGCGGTACGAGGAGAACAAACGGCCCCACCCGCTCGGCGGCTCCACCATCTCCGAGTCGATCAGCGCGGAGCGGGAGTTGCTCGCCGATCTACGTGAAGAGGCGGACGTGATCGTGGACACCTCCTCGCTCAACATCCACGAGTTGAGGGACCGGCTGACCGCCCAGTTCAGCGAGGACGAGATGGCAAGACCGATGCGGGTCTCGATTCGCTCCTTCGGGTTCAAACACGGCACCCCCCGTGACATCGACCTCCTCTTCGACGTTCGTTTTCTCCCCAACCCGCACTGGGTCCCGGAGCTGCGCCCGTTGCGGGGGACCGACGCGCCCGTGGCCGACTACGTGATGGGGGAGCAAGCCGCCAAAGAGTTCGTCGACCGGGCCGACGAGATGCTGGCGTTCCTCATCCCCCACTTCGAGGTCGAGGGCAAGTCGTATCTCGCGGTCGGCATCGGTTGCACCGGCGGTCACCACCGATCGGTGGCGATCGCCGAGGAGCTGGGGCGCCGGCTGGCACAGCACGGGATCAGCGCCACCGTTCGCCATCGCGACATAGACCGGTGAAGCCCGAGACCGAGACTGCGCTGGCTCCACTCCTCCTCGACCCGGGGGGCCCGGTGGTGGTGGCGGTAGGGGGCGGGCACGGTCAGGCCGCCGCACTCGAGGCCATCCAGTGTTACGCCGGTGAGATCTCGGCCCTGGTCTCGGTGGGCGACGACGGTGGATCCTCGGGTCGTCTCAGCACCATGGGCTTCCCACCGCCCGGAGATGTCCGGCGGTGCCTGCTCGCCCTTACTCCGGAGCCCTCACTCTGGTCGGAGCTGTTCTCCCACCGGTTCACCGGCGGCGACGTGGCCGAGCACTCGTTGGGCAACCTGATCCTGGTCGGGCTGGCCGAGCTGTTCGGGGACTTTGAGTCGGCCGTCACCACCGCAGAGCGAATGCTGGGAACTCTGGGCTCGGTGATCCCGGTGGCCGACCAGGCGTTGACGCTGACCGCCACCATCGACGGGAGGCAGGTTGCGGGGCAGAGAACCATCTCCAAGACGGCGGGGGAGGTCTCCGAGCTGCACATCGAGCCGAGGGACGTCGCCGCCACCCGCCGTGCGCTGGGAGCGGTCGCCGCGGCGGATCAGATCGTGATCGGCCCGGGAAGCCTGTACACCTCGATCATCTCTGCTCTCAAGGTCAACATGCTCGCCCCTGCCATCATGGGAGCGGCGGCGCAGAGGGTGTTCGTGCTCAATCTGGTCACCCAGGACGGGGAGACATTGGGGATGAGCGGCGGAGACCATGTCGAGGCGCTGGCCAAGCATGTCGGGGTGACCGGACCGGGGATCGTGGTCACACATGACGGGCCACTCTCGGTACCGGACGGTCACGAGCAGGTCCTGATCGACACCGACGATGCCGCTCGTCATGGCTGGCGTGTCGTCTTTGCAGACATCGCCGACGACAAGCCAGACTGGCCCGAGCACGATCCGATGAAGCTGGGACGTGTGCTGGAACAGCTGGCGAGCAGCAAGGACTGATGCCCGATGCCTGAATACCTCACCCTCGACGACGTCACGGTCGAAGGGGTCGATGTCCTGGTGCGCTCCGATCTCAACGTCCCCATCGAGGACGGCGCCGTCACCGACGCGTTCAGGATCGAGGCGGCGATGCCAACACTGGAGCGTCTGGTCGACGCCGGGGCCAGGGTCGCCGTCTGCTCCCATCTCGGCCGACCCGACGGGCCCGATCCGTCGTTATCGATGGCGATCGTGGCCGAGGCGATGGCCGGGATGACCTCCAAGGAGGTCGGATTCGAGCAGGGTGGCCAGATCACGGTGCTGGAGAACACCCGGTTCGACACCGGCGAGACCACGAACGACCCGGCCCTGGCCGCGCGACTCGGCGAGGGTAGAGATCTCTTCGTCCAGGACGCCTTTGGCTCGGTACACCGGGCCCACGCCTCCACGGTGGGAGTCGCCGAGCTGGTCAAGTCGGTGGCCGGCCCCCTGCTCGACGCCGAGCTGAAAGCGCTGAACAGATTCCTGGTCGAGCCGAAGGTTCCCTACGTCGTGGTCCTGGGCGGGGCCAAGGTCTCGGACAAGCTCGGTGTCATCGAGAACCTCCTCCCCAAGGTCGACGCCATGCTGATCGGAGGCGGGATGTGCTTCACCCTGCTCCGGGCCAAAGGCGTCGAGGTTGGCGACTCCATTGTGGAGGAGGACATGGTGGAAACGGTGAGGCGCCTGCTCGAAGGCAGCGACGCAGAGAAGGTCATCCTCCCCTCCGACGTGGTCATCGCCGACCGGTTCGCCGAGGACGCCAACCATCAACAGGTGTACATCAAGGACATCCCGGCGGGGTGGCGGGGCCTCGATACCGGCAAGGAGACCAACCAGCTCTTCGCCTCGGTGATCAGGACCGCCGAGACCGTGTTCTGGAACGGCCCGATGGGGGTGTTCGAGTGGGATACCTTCCGGGCCGGCACAGATGCGGTGGCCCGGGCCGTGGCCGAGACCTCGGCCTTCACCGCGGTGGGCGGCGGTGATTCGGTTGCCGCCCTTCGTCAATTGGGCCTCGACGACGCCGTGTCTCATGTCTCGACCGGTGGCGGGGCGAGTCTCGAGTATCTGGAAGGGAGACCGCTCCCCGGAGTCGAGGTGCTGAGGCGATGGGTGTGAGTGAGCGCAAGAACCTGATCGTCGGGAACTGGAAGATGAATGCCACCCATCTGGAGGCCATCCAGATGGTGCAGAAGCTGTCTTACCGGCTCGAGTTCAAAGACCACGACCGGGTCGAGGTGGTGGTGGCGCCACCGTTCACCTCACTTCGCTCGGTACAGACCGTGATCGAGGCGGACCGGCTCCGGATCGGTCTCGGGGCCCAGAACGTGCATTGGGAGGAGTCGGGGGCTTTCACCGGCGAGATATCGGCGATGATGCTGGCCAAGCTCTCGGTCCGCCATGTGATCGTGGGGCACTCGGAGCGTCGTCAGGGATTCGGCGAGACCGACGGGGTCGTTGCCAAGAAGGCGCAGGCCGTGGTCGGCGCCGAGATGGCCCCGATCGTCTGTGTCGGCGAGACCCTGGAGCAGCGGGAAGCCGGGGAGGCGGAGAGTGTCGTCGTGTCCCAGGTGATCGGTTCCCTGGCCCGTCTCGACCCCGAGGCGGTATCCGCCGTCTCGATC
>DATHUL010000094.1:0-6466 GCA_035462285.1 Acidimicrobiia bacterium | reverse complement strand
CCCGACCCGGGACCAGAGAAGCTCGGACACGGAGACAGAAGCCCCGCTGACCCGGTCGCGGGCCAGGAAGTGGTCGCAGAGCAATCTGGCGAAACGTTCCAGGTCGCCATCCAGGTGTTCCTGGGCCAGGCAGTAGACGGTGTTCTTCATCGTGTCGGTGGGGAGGACCGCGCTGTTGTCACCTTCGGTGTGTGCGGCTTCGACGTCGCCTTCGAGAAGCACTTGCACGCTCAGATCGGAGAAGCCGTCCCCTGCATCGGACCGGTGGATCTTGGAGAGCCGCACATCGGTCTTGCCCCATCGGCTCCTCTCCAGCCTCGCCATCTCAGCTCCCCCGGTAGGTGCTGAACCCGAAGGGGCTGAGGAGGAGGGGAACGTGGTAGTGCTCCTCCGCCTCGTCGATGTCCACCACCAGATGCACTTCGGGGAAGAACCCGTTGCCGGCGTCGCCGGTAGCGAACACCAGACGGTAGACCCCCGAGCCAAGGGCGACTCCGAGGGCGGCGACACGCCCGTTCCCGTCGGTGACGCCCGCGCCCACCTGCTGCCAGCCGCCGTCCACCGAGCGTTCCAGCGTCACCGTCATCCCTTGGACCGGCCGCCCTTCGCCCAGGTCGAGGACGTGGGTGCTGATACCGGTCATCGGGTGGCTTCCATGCAGAGCATGCGGCGCAGTCTGGTCCTCGTGATCGACTTCTGCTCGGCTGCGGCGTTGGCGACCTCCTCTTGGCGTGTGTTGTCCATGCGGGCTCTTGCCATCTCGAGCATCTCTTCGGCCGTCTTCCCGGTCGCATAGACGATGTAGGTGAATCCCATCGTCTCCTGGTAGGCCCGGTTGACCTCGGCCAGCTCGGCCATGACCTCGTCGTCCGCCTCGACCGTGCCCGCCTGCTCCCGGTCGGTCACCTTGTCGCCTCGCTCCCCGATCCGGGGATGACCGGCGAAGGCCTCCAGCCAGTCCGTCTCCTCGAGCTGGTCGAAGACGGCATCGGCCGTCGCATGCAGAGTCTCCACATCGGGGAAGGGGCGGGCCGCCACCATTTCCCCCACCCAGGTCGATGCCGCGCAGGCACTGTGAAAGAAGGCCCGCGCCTGGTCGTCGAACAGGGCGTTGAGGTAGGCGAGGCGAATCCGTCCCGCCGGTTCGGGGTCGGGGGTTCCCCGCACCCTGAGCCGGGCCACGCCCCCGTCGGGGTGGATGTCGAGCCGGAGGAAGCCGGCGTGGGCGGGAGTGCCCGGGGCCAAGATGTTCACCCGGTCGGGCCCCACCTCGGCCCGGGGTACCACTTCCTCCCAGGCCTCGCCGTCCTCTCCGACCGATATCGACACCCAGCCCGGGGCGTTCCCCTTGAAGTGACGGGTGTCCACCTCCACCTCCTCCACCATGCCGGGCAGACCGAGCCGGAAGGTGGCCCAGTCGTTGCCAGGGCCCCGTCGTCGACGGGTCTCCCAGCCGTCCCACATCCCGGCCGGCGCGGTGGGGCGGAGCAGGTTGGACGGAGGCGAGTAGTGGAAGTCGGATGTGTTCAGGGCTTCCCCGCCTATGAGCGAGGACACCAGGTCGGTGGCAGCCAGATCGGGGCATACCTCGTCCTTGCCCGGGATGGGGTCACCCTCGACCCGGAGCCGGGCCACCCCGCCGTCGGGGAAGATGTTGAGGCGGAGATGGGTGATCCGATGTGGGTCCTCGACAGCGAAGGTGGCCGTCGAGTCCCCGGTCAGCCCGCTCCTGGGGACGATCTCGACCCAGGACGCCTCGGGGAGAAGGTCGTCGCTGCCCACCCCACATCCATCCAGGGAGAACGACTCCGGATAGTTGCCGGTGAAATGGGAGGTGTCGACCGTCACCGCGGTGATCCTCCCCGGTATGCCCAGGGCGATCACACACCAGTCGTGACCCGAATCACGGCGGCGACGGGTCTCCCACCCGTCCATCCACTTCCCCCGGTCGGTGTATTCCGCCCGCCACACCGGGGCCGTGGTCCGAAGCAGGTTCACCGCCTCGGCGAAGAACTCGTCGTTGCACTCGACGATGCGCCCGCCGACGGCATCAGAGATCAGATCGGTCATTTCGCCTCAACATCCTGCCATTGCCCGGGGTCACCGCCCCCCTGTCGAAGACGGTCTTCCCACCCAGCATGGTCATCACCACCCTGCCCCGGAGCTTCATTCCCTCGTAGGGCGTGATCGGATGCCGGTGCTCCAGGTCCCTCCCCCGCACCTCGAGGGCGCCGTCCGGGTTCCACACCACCAGGTCTCCGTCCCATCCGAGTGCGATCGCCCCCTTGCGATCGTCGAGCCCGGCGAGACGGGCGGGCTCGAGCGACAGCCAGCGGGCGATCCGGTGGAGGTCGACCCCCCTCTCCGAGGCTCCGGTCCAGGTTGCAGGCAGGCGAAGCTGAAGCGAGCCGATCCCGCCCCAGGCAGTGGCGAAGTCACCGTCTTCGAGACCCTTGACCTCGGGCGGCGCCGGCGAGTGGTCGGAGACGACCATGCTCAGGGTCCCGTCGAGCAGTCCCTGCCACAACGCCTCGCGATGCTCGGTGGTTCGGATCGGCGGAGCGCACTTGAAGGGCGTGGCGCCGACGGGTATCTCCTCGGCCGAGAAGGTCAGGTAGTGAGGGCAGGTCTCGCCGCTCATCGAGTCGGGGCCCGCCGCCAAGGCCCCGACCGCCTCGGCCGACGAGATGTGGAGGACGTGCATCCTCGCTCCCGAGCGGCGGGCCAAACCGGTCACGACTTCGACCGCCGCCCCCTCGCCCCGGGCGGGCCGGGAGGCCAGGTAGGACCGGTATTGGGTGGCATCCCCCTCGACCGGATGGATCTGGGCCGGATCCTCGGCGTGGATCAGGGCGGGGAGGCCCAGGCTGCCGAGGACGGGCAAGATCGCGGCCAGGGCATCGACGCCCATCGGAGGGAACTCGGGCACCCCGGAGTCGACCAGAAACGACTTGAAGCCACAAACGCCCTCCGCCGCCAGCGATCCGATCTCATCCTCGGAGCCGGGGATGAGACCGCCCCAGAAGGCGGTGTCGACGGTCAGCTTCCCCATCGCCGACCCTCGCTTCTCGGCGAGGGCGGCGACGGTCACCGTCGCGGGGATCGAGTTGAGCGGCATGTCGACGATGGTGGTGGTGCCTCCCGCCGCTGCCGCCCGGGTGGCGGTGGCGAACCCCTCCCATTCCGACCGTCCCGGCTCGTTGACATGGACGTGACCATCGACCAGACCCGGCATGATCACCAGGTCACCGAAGTCGAGATCGCCGGGCCGGTCGTCGATGGCGACGATCCTGCCCTGTTCGATCCCGATCGAGGCGGGTCGCACCTCGTCCCCGACGACCACCCTCGTGCTGCGCAGGACGACCATGGCGGGAAGGTACCCGCCCCGGGCGGGCCGGGCAGGCGCCCTCCCGCTCCTGGGGCCGGAACGGCCGGTACCATCGGGACCATGCGCGCCCTGGTAAGCCGGCACAAGGCCGTGATCGCGCCGGTGCTCGGCTTCGACACCGAGATCCATGCGGTCAAGGGCGATGGGATCTGGATCACCGACGCAGACGGAAAGCGCTATGCCGACTTCGCCTGTGGGATCGCGGTGACCAACCTCGGTCACAATCACCCGGCGGTGGTGGCGGCGGCACACGCCCAGATCGACAAGCTGATCCATGCGGGGGCGATCGTCCGATACGACTCGATCGTCGAGGCGGCAGAGCGGCTTCGTGAAGTGACGCCCCCGGGCATCGAGAAGTTCGCCTTCGCCAACGGCGGGGCCGAGGCGGTCGAGGCATCGGTGAAGCTGGCCAAGTACGTCACCGGCCGCCAGGGTGTCGTCGTCTTCCGGGGCTCCTTCCACGGACGGACCATGGGATCGGTGAGCTACACCACCTCCAACGCCAAGTATCGGGACGGCTATCACCCCATGCTGGGCTCGGTGTTCGTCACTCCGTTCCCCCACCCCTACCGCTGGGGGATGAGCGAGGACGAGGCGGTCGACCACTCCCTCGAGGAGTTGCGGCTCATGTTCAAGCACGTGGTGTCCCCTCAGACCATCGCCTGCTTCCTGATCGAGCCGGTGCAGGGAGAAGGCGGGTACTACCCGGTCCCGGCCCCGTTCCTCTCCGAACTGCGCCGCCTCGGCGACGAGCACGGCATCAAGTTGGTCTTCGACGAGGTGCAGACCGGCTTCGGGCGCACCGCCGAGTGGTTCGCATCCGATCACTTCGACGCCAAGCCGGACATCATGGCGATGGGCAAGGGGATAGCCAACGGCCTCCCTCTCTCCGCCTACGGCGCCTCTCGGGAGATGATCGACGCCTGGCCCCGGGGGGCGCACGGCACCACCTTCGGGGGCAACCCGGTGGCCGCGGCCGCCTCGGTCGCGGTCATGGAGGCAATCGACGGTCTGCTTCCCCACGCCCGCGACCTGTCCAAGCACGCCTTCGACCTTCTCGGTGAGGTGGCGGAGCGTCATCCCACCGTGGGCGATCTTCGTGGCTTGGGTCTGATGATCGGGCTGGAGCTGGTGACCGACCCGGAGAGCCGCACTCCCGACAGCGACGCCTTCGATTACCTCAAGAGCTACCTCCAGGAACGGGAGCTGATCATCATCTCCTGCGGACCCGACCACAACGTGATCCGCTTCGTCCCCCCTCTCATCACCACCACCGACGAGCTGGACTGGGCCGTCGACCTCCTCGACCAGGGCCTGACCAGCTGGGAGTCCCGCGCTTCCTAATGTTGTGCGTCACGCATTCGTGACGCATTGCATAACGTTTGCCCACCGGATCCATGCTCGACCCGACTCGCCCTCGAACCGAATGCACTACGTCACGGATATGTGACGCCCTGCATTAGGAAGTCGGTCTACCCGCTGACTATCGGGACCCGCTCCATCGCGGCGGCGATGCGCTCGGACGGGTGGTCGTAGTCGACGAGGGTGCCGGCCAGGTAGTCCTGGTAGGCGGTCAGGTCGAAGTGGCCGTGGCCGGACAGGTTGAACACGATCACCTTCTCCTCGCCCGACTCCCTGGCCTGCTCCGCCTCCTTCATCGCCGACGCCACGGCATGAGTCGGCTCGGGGCCGGGGATGATCCCCTCACTGCGGGCGAACTGGACCGCCTTCTCGAACGTCTCGTTCTGATGCAGGGATTCGGCCTCGATGATCCCTTCCGCCTTGAGCAGAGACACCAGGGGAGCCATCCCGTGATAACGCAGCCCGCCGGCGTGGATCGGATCCGGGACGAAGTCATGCCCCAGCGTGTGCATCTTGACCAGCGGGGTCATTCCCACGGTGTCGCCGAAGTCGAACTGATAGCTGCCCCTGGTCAACGAGGGCGCCGCCGCCGGCTCCACCGCCCGGATCACCGGGTCGATCGTCCCGGCCAGCTTCTCCCTGACGAAAGGAAAGCTGAACCCGGCGAAGTTCGACCCGCCGCCGGCGCAGCCGATGATCACATCCGGAGTCTCGTCGACCAGGGCGAGCTGCTTCAACGCCTCCTCCCCGATCACGGTCTGATGCATGAGAACGTGATTGAGCACCGAGCCGAGCGAGTAGTTGGTGTCCTCGTTGGTCGCCGCCACTTCCACCGCCTCGGAGATGGCGATACCCAGGCTCCCCGGGGTGTCGGGATCGGCCTCCGTGATCTTGCGCCCGGCCTCGGTTCTATCGGAGGGCGACGAGTGGACCGTGCCTCCCCAGGTCTCGATCATTGCCTTCCGGTACGGCTTCTGGTCGTAGGAGGCCCTGACCATGAACACCTCGCACTCGAGCCCGAACAGGGCGCAGGCGAAGGAGAGAGCCGAGCCCCACTGACCGGCTCCGGTCTCGGTGGACAGCTTCTTCACGCCGGCCTTGGCGTTGTAGTAGGCCTGGGCCACCGCAGTGTTCGGCTTGTGCGACCCGGCCGGGCTAACCCCTTCGTACTTGTAGTAGATCCGGGCCGGACCTCCGATCACCTTCTCCAAGTTGTGGGCCCGGTACAACGGCGTCGGACGCCACATCCGATAGACCTCTCGCACCTCCTCGGGGATCTCGATGAACCTCTCTCCGCTCACTTCTTGGAGGATGAGGTCGAGCGGGAACAGCGGGGCCAGGTCATCGGGCCCGACCGGCTCATGTGTCCCGGGGTGCAACACGGGCGGGGGCGGCACCGGTAGGTCGGGGACGATGTTGTACCACTGGGTGGGAAGGTCGGACTCGGCCAGCGTGATCTTGGTAACCATGTGGCGGACGCTACACATCCTCGGCGCCGCGGTACCTTTGGCCCGGTCCCGATCGTGAAGGACCACATGACCACTCGAGGTCTGCTCACTCGTCGCATGGCAATCGCCGAGATGGGAAAGGCCGGTCTTGCCGTCGTCGTCTTCGGCACCGCTGCCTGCTCCGACCCGTCGGGCAGCGATTCGACGACAACGGCGCTGGGGGCGATCCAATCCACCACCGCCCCCCCCGAGTCGAGCGGCGACGCCA
>DATHUL010000093.1:0-20263 GCA_035462285.1 Acidimicrobiia bacterium | reverse complement strand
GGCGCCAGACCCATACACTCTCGACGTGCACTACGACCTGACCACACTCCCCAACGGGCTTCGGGTGATCACCGAGCCCATGCCCTCACTTCGATCGGTGGCCCTGGGCTGCTGGATCGACTCCGGTACCCGTGACGAGCTCCCCAACGAGCGGGGGGCATCGCACTTCCTCGAGCATCTCCTGTTCAAGGGCTCCGACAAGCTCTCGGCCCGCCAGGTATCGGAGATCTTCGACGCCATCGGCGCCGAGTCGAACGCCTTCACCTCCAAGGAGAGCACCTGCTACTGGACCAGGCTCCTCGACCAGGACCTGGGCACGGGGTTCGATGTGCTCTGCGAGATGCTGCAGCGCCCCGCCTTCCGCCAGAACGAGATCGACGCCGAGCGCCAGGTGGTGATCGAAGAGATCAACATGAACGAAGACGATCCCGACGACGTCGCATTCGAGAACTTCACCGAAGCCGTGTTCGTCGATCATCCCCTCGAGGCACCCGTGCTCGGGACCCGTGAGTCGATCCGCGCCATGTCCCGTGACGACATCCACAGCTACTGGAAGCGTCGTTACGGGGCGGGATCGATGGTGGTGGCGGCAGCGGGCTCGATCGACCACGAACAGGTGGTGGACATGGTCGCCGAGCGATTCGGTGACTGGTCGGGCGACTCCGTCGAGCACGAGCACGGCCCGGCCGCGCCCTGGCCGGTGGTCAAGATCACTCGCCGCGACACCGAGCAGGCCCACATCGTGCTCGGGGGAAAAGGGCTCACCCGCAGTGACGAGAAGCGCTGGGCGTTCGAGGTGCTGAACCATGTGATGGGTGCCGGGATGTCCTCGAGGCTGTTCCGCGAGATACGCGAGGAGCGAGGTCTCGCCTACGCCGTCTACGGGTTCAAGATGGCCTATGCCGACGCCGGCGCATGGGGTGTCTACGTCGGGACCACGCCGAGCCAGACGGACACCGTGCTCCACGTCATCAAGGACGAGTTGGCCAAGGTGGTCGAGGAGGGGATCGCGGTCGAGGAGCTGGAGCGTGCCAAGGGCTCGATGCGTGGCGGGCTGGCCCTGGCCCTGGAGGATCCGAACAGCAGGATGGTCCGGCTGGGCCGTGACGAGCTGGCCGGCATGCCTCACCTGTCGGTCGACGAGAGGCTGGCCAAGCTGGAGGCGGTCGACCTCGAAGACGTCCAGGCGGTCGCCGCCGAGCTGTACACCGGTCAGAGGATGATCGGCGCGGTCGGGCCTTACGACGAGGGTGAGCTGGACCAGGACCTGGCGGTCTAGCCGCCCAGTTCGAAGCTGACCGACTTCGGCTTCTCCCCGAAGTCGATGGCGCCGGCCGTGCCGTCGGATGGGCGTTCGATCACCACGGCTCCACCCAGCTCGTTGCCGTCCACGGTGGTGGCCCATCCCTCGACCCGGTGAGAGGTGACCGTTCCGGACAACGATGTCCAGAGCACGCTCCGGTTGCCCTGGAGGATCTGCACCACGTCCGCCGCGTTGCCGACGGGCGCCAGGTCTGCGCCGGGCCGCTCTGACTGGAACAGGGCGGTTCCGGCGAAGGAAGCGGCGGCCAGCAGGAGGGCGGCAGCGGCGACTGTCAGGTTGCGGGGCCGTGGCAAGGAGAGCATCGGATCACAACAGTAGGTGGCGGCCCAGTGGATCACACGGCCAATTCCACAATCTGTGAAAGGACTAGTCCATAGAGCAGGAAGAGGGCGATCAGCGTGAGGAGCGGGCCCCAGGGCCGGGTCCCCCTGTTCCCGATGACACGGGCCACCGTGAATCCCAGCACCACCCACAGGATGACGTCCAGGGGCCAGGCGACGATGACCGATTCGGTGACGATGCCGATCACCGCCGAGATCGGCCCACCCGCATAGAGCAGGGTCAGCCCGATCGTCTCACAGCTCCCGGTGCACAGATCCCTGCCGATCAGGGTGAGCCCGACGGCGAAGAAGACGATGCCGAATCCGAGCAGGAAGAGGGTGGACAGGGCCGAGTCACGACAGCCGAACCCTTCTGAGTCGTTGGTCACTTGCCCGGCGATGGTAAGCCCGCTGCGACGGCTCCAGGCCGGGTAGGTTTCCCCGACCGTAGATCGGAGTTGCGATGGAGTTGCGTGACATCCTCCTGACTTTGCACGTCGCCGGGGCGGGGACATGGTTCGGGGCCAACATCGTGCAGGCGCTGGCCCCTTCGATGGCGGCACGACATGGCGCCGAAGCCGCCGCCGGTTGGTTCCGGGTGGCGGGGGGTTTGTCGAGGCGTCTCTATATGCCCGCCTCGATCCTCATCCTCGTGACCGGGGTCTGGATGGTCGTGGACAACGAGGCATACGGATTCGGCGATCTCTTCGTCACCATCGGGTTCGGGATGATCGTGGTCGGGGCCCTGCTCGGGATCTTCGTCTTCGAGCCGGGTTCGGAGCGCGCCGCCCGGGCGATCGAGTCGGGGGACAAAGAGTCGATCAGGTCGTCCACGGCCCGGGTCGCCGCGTTCGGAACCGCCGACACCCTGCTCCTTCTCTTCACGATCACAGTCATGGTCCTTCGGCTCGGAACCTGACTTGGGCCACAGATGAGGTCTCCGGCCCTGCTGGCCATCCTCCTCATCCTGGCTGGATGCACATTTGGGGTCGAAGGCGGGGAGCGAAGCACATCGGAAGGGGGCGACCCTGACGAGCCGGCCGAAGAGAGCGCTCCGCTTCTCCAACTGGTGGGGACGGTGTCGACCGTCGAGGGCGACCCGGTGCCGGCGGCGACCGTGACCGTGGCCGAGGAGGCAACGACCAGTGCACCCGACGGCTGGTTCGACCTGATGGTCGCCACTCCCGGGCCGATCAACGTCCACAAGCCGGCCTGGGTCGGCACCGAGATGGCATGGGACGGATCCCAGGGCTTCGTGGAGCTGACCATCGAGCCGGTTCGGATCCGCGGGCTACGGGTCGGCGGTGATGCCGCCGGCGACGACCAGCACTTCGACGAGATCCTCGACCTCGCCGAGTCGACCGCGGTCAATGCCCTCGTCTTCGACACCAAACAGGAGGGCGGCCGTGTGTTCTACGACACGGAGGTGGCTCTGGCCAACGAGTCTGGGGCGGCGATCGACGCCTACGACCCTCGGGAGCGGACGGCCCAGGCAGAGGCCGCCGGTCTCTACACCATCACCCGGATCGTCACCTTCGAGGACGACTTCTGGGCCCAGGCCCGCCCCGAGATCGCCTTCGAGGGCGGCTGGATCGACCCCACCGCGACCGAAGGATGGGAGTACCCGATCGCCCTGGCCGAGGAGGCATGTGAGCTCGGATTCGACGAGGTGCAGTTCGACTACATCCGCTTTCCTTCCGAAGCGGCGGCGCAATCGAGTGGTCAACTGGAAATGACCGAGGAGGATCGGGTGACGGTCATAGAGGCCTTCGTCCACGCCGCCAGCACCAGAGTCAGGGCCAAGGGTTGCGCGGTCAGCGCCGACGTCTTCGGGATCATCGTCTCGGCCGGCAACGACCAAGGGATCGGGCAGCGTCCCGAGGAGATGTCTCGCCATCTCGACGCATTCAGCCCGATGATCTACCCCAGCCACTATTCACCGGGATGGCTCGGCTTCGACGACCCCAACGATCACCCCTACGACGTCACCTCGGACGCTATCGAGGACGCGATGAGGCGGATCGAGCCGGGGGTGGTCCTACGTCCCTGGTTGCAGGCGTTCTGGTGGACCAATGACGAGATCCGACGTTCGATTCAGGCTGCCGAGGATCACGGGGTCGGCTGGCTCCTTTGGAACGCGGTCAGCAACTTCGACCGTGCCGCCATTCCCACCGATGCCGAGCTGGCCCCGGCGGCGCCATAGACCCGGGCCCTTTTGCGTGGCCCGGTCCCGACGGGTGAGCCCCGGCGGCGAGTCAGGTCGCTGGACCCGTACCATTCCCCGATGACCTCCAGGATGAAGGTCGGCATACAGCTACCCGAAGTGGAGCGAGAGGTGCCGTGGAGCGAGATGCGCCAGATCGCACTCACCGCCGAGGAGGTGGGGTTCGACTCGGTGTGGATCGGGGATCACCTTCTCTTCCGCGACCCGGTCACCGGAGTGCGAGGCCCGTGGGAGGCATGGACCACTCTTGCCGCCCTGGGAGAGGCCACCGAGCGGGTGCTGCTCGGGCCTCTGGTCGCGGCCACGTCGTTTCACAACCCGGCGATGATGGTCAAGAAGGCGGTGACCGTGGACGAGGTGAGTGGTGGCCTTCTCGTCCTCGGGCTCGGAGCCGGCTGGAACCGGGCCGATTACGACGCCTTCGGTTTTCCCTATGACCACCGGGTCTCGAGATTCGAAGAGGCGTTCACCATCATTCGCACCCTGATCAGGGAAGGGTCCGTCGACTCCTACCAGGGTCGCTATTACCACCATCGCCAGCTGGAGCTGCTGCCACCGCCCCGCGCCGACATGCCCCTGATGATCGGTTCCAACGGCCCGAGGATGCTGAGGATCGCGCTCCCTCACGTCGACATGTGGAACAGTTGGTACACCGGCTTCGACAACAGCCCCGACGAGCTGAGCCGGCTGATCGAGCGTGTCGACGAGACCTGTGTCGCGGTGGGCCGGGACCCGGCCACGCTGGAACGATCGGCGGCGGTCCTGGTCCAGTTCGAGCGGGGCTCGGGCCGGATCGCGGGCAGCGTAGAGCGCCCCGTGGTGACCGCGATCACCGGGTCGAGGGCGGAGATGGCGGAGAGCCTCACTCGACTCTCGGCGACCGGCATCGGGCATCTCCAGGTCGTGCTCGATCCGATCGACGCCCGTTCGATCGAGGAGCTGGGCGAGGTCCTGGCTCTGATGTCTTGAGTACGGTTGGAGACCGGTCGGCAGCAAAGGAGGCAAGGGATGACCGACCTTCGCATCACCAGGCTCGGGCACGGCGGCGTCCTCTACCGCTCTCCGGGTGACGTCTGGATCTGGATCGACCGCTGGTCGGGGGCGCCCAACTACGCCGAGCCTTATCGAGCCCCGGAGAAGGTGAGCGTGGTGGCGCCCACCCATTGTCACTTCGACCACGTCGGCGACGACCTGGCCGACCTGGTGGAGCTGGCCGGGGTGGAAGGCTCCTCCGTCGTCGGGTCACACGAGCTGAGTGTCTGGTTGGGTGCCCGTGGCATCGAGTCGATCGGGATGAACAACGGGGGCACGGTCGAGGTGGACGGGGTGCGGTTCACCATGGTCCATGCCGATCACACCGGCGGGGCGACGCTTGGCTCCGGCGCCGACCAGGTCACCCGCGATCTCGGGTGTTGGGGCTGGGTCATCGGGTTCGAGGACGGGACGGTGGTCTATCAGTCCGGTGACACCGACGTGTTCGGGGACATGGCGCTGATCGGGGAGCGCTTCAACCCCGATCTGGCGGTGCTGCCCATCGGCGGTCACTACACGATGGGCCCCCGAGACGCGGGCAGGGCGGCCGACCTGACGGGGGTGTCGACTGTGATCCCGGTCCATTACGCCACCTTCCCGATACTCACCGGAACACCCGAGGAGTTGCAGGAGCACACCTCGGCCGACGTGGTCACCCTCGAGCCGGGGGAGACGTGGGGAGGCTGAGCCCTACGGCTCTGCTCCGGGCCGTGACGACGAGACCAGGACGGGACGTCGCGTCGACTTGATAGTCAACACCGCGAAGAAGAGGACGATCGGGATCACGGCCATGGTGGCCGATCCCGAGGTGTCGGCGTAGTAACTGATCACCAACCCGACCATCACCGAGAATGCCCCGATCCCAGCCGCGGTGGCCATCATCGTCGGCACCCGCTTGACCAGGAGTGCTGCCGTCGCCGGCGGCCCCACCAGCAGACCGAGGACGAGCAACGTCCCCACGGTCTGATAGGAGCCGACGATCGAGACCGTGATCAGGGCGAGCATGGCGAGGTGGGCCGGTCCCGGTCGGAGGCCGAAGAGGAGTGCCTTCTGCTCGTTGAACGACAGCACCAGAAAGTGGCGGTACAACAGGATCGTCGCGGTGAGCACCGCGACCAGGACCACTGCCAGGGTGGCCAGGTCGGCGGTGCTCACCCCGAGCACGTCCCCGAACAGGACCGAGGTCAGGTCGCCGGCAAAGGAGTCGGTCCTCGAGATCAGGATGACCCCCAGTCCGAGCATGCCGACGAAGAGCAGGCCGATCCCGGTGTCCTCCGAGAAGCCCGTCTGACGATGTACCAGGTTGATGCCCCCGATCATCACTACCGCCGCCAGGACCGCCCCGAGCAGCACGTTGAAGTCGAGGATGATGGCCAGGGCGATACCGGGGACGATTCCGTGGACCAGGGCGTCGCCGAGGAAAGTCATCCCCCGGATCACCACCCAGGTTCCGACGACGGCCAGGGAGACGGCGGCGAGGATCCCCCCGATAAGGGCCCTCTGCTGAAAAGCGAGCTCGAAAGGCTCGGTCAGCCAATCCATCTGCTGGACGCTAGACCTGGCTGACCCAAGGCGGAGACGATCAGCTCCGCATTGGTGACCAGCATCCCGGAGAGCGACTCGGCCCCGGACCCGGCCTCCCCCAGGGACTCGGTGTACAGCTCGACGACCTGGACTTCGTCACCGATCTCGGCGGCGACCGCCTCCGCCAGAGTGGTCGGCTGACTGGTCTCGGCGAAGACCACCCGGGCTCCGGTCTCCCTCATCAGCCCGATCAGCTCGGCGAGATGGGCCGACGACGGCTCGGCCAGGGTCGATCCCCCCGGGATCACCACCCCCAGGATCTCGAAGCCGTAGCGCTCGGCGAAGTACCCGAACGACTCGTGGTTGGTGATGATCTGACGACGGTCCGGACCTATCCCATCGAGCAGGTCCCCTCTCGATGCATGCGCCGAGCTCATCTCGGCGGCATAGTCGGCGGCATTCCCTTGCCAGTCACCGTCGGGTGCCAGTTCGGTCATCGCCTCGCCGAGGGCGACAGCCGCCTGGCCCACCCGGACCGGGTCCATCCAGAAGTGGGGGTCGAGATCCTCGTGTTCTCCCTCTTCGTCCTCGGTGTGCTCGGGGGAGGAGAACGGAAGCGGGTCGACCAGGGGTGCGAGCTCGATCACAGTCACGCCGTCGTCGAGGGCAGAGGCCAGGACGTCGCCCAGACCCGATTCCAGCCCGAGACCGTTGGCCACGACCAGGTCGGCCGTGGAGATCAGGCTGACCTGTTGGGCCGAGGGGGCGAAGTCGTGGGCGTCGGCCCCGACCGGTATCAGCACCTCGACCTCTCCTTGCTCGCCGACGATGCCCGAGGCGATGTCACCCACGATCGAGGTGGTGGCCACCACCACCAGCCCCTGCCCGCTCGGCTCCTCGGAGCTGCAGGCGGCGATCACGATCGAAAGACACATCGACCCGGCGATGATCAGCCGCCCTCTCTTCGACATTGTCATTTGCAGTCTCTCGAAATCTGATGTATAATGAGAATCATTATCAAAACGTTAACCAAGGAGGGTTGAGGGTGTCAATTCAAGGCCGGCAGCTGGAGGAGCGGCTCTCCGAGTCAGGTGTCCGCTTCACCGGCGGGCGTCGGCAGGTGGTGGCCGTCCTGGAGCGTTCCGACGGGCCGCTGTCCGCCGCAGAGCTGCACCGGGAGCTGGCCGGCAAGGTGCCGGTGTCCTCGTTGTACCGGACTCTCTCCGTGCTCGAGGAGGCAGGTGTGGTCGAGCCGCACCACGGCGCCGGGGGCGTCACCAGGTACGAGATCGCCGAGTGGCTGGCCGGTCACCATCATCACCTCGTCTGCATCGACTGCGGTGCGGTGGAGGACATCGAGCTGCCGCCCCGGCTCGAGCTCGAACTGGAGCGTCTCGTCGGCCAGGTGTCCCGATTGTCCTCGTTCTCCGCCAGCGGCCACTCCCTCGAAGTCGATGGGCGATGCGCGAGATGCGCATGACCACGGCGGCGATCAGGGCCGACCGATTGGTGCTCGCCTACGGGCCGGTCGTCGCCCTGGACAGCTCCACGTTCGAGATCCCGATGGGCGGGATCACCGTGCTGATCGGCCCCAACGGCTCGGGCAAGTCGACCCCGCTCGGGGCGATAGCCGGTCTCATCGAGCCGGCGGCAGGGTCGATCGAAGTGGTGAGGACCGACGACTCCCGACAACGGGTCTCCTATGTGATGCAGAGCACCAAGGTCAACGAGGCGCTTCCGGTCACGGTGCGGGAAGTGGTGTCGATGGGTAGATACGCCGACTCACCGGGCCGGCTCGACGGCAACGACCACTCGGTGGTGGACGATGCGATGCGCCGAATGGGGATCGAAGACCTGGCCAACAGCCATCTGCGCGAGTTGTCCGGCGGACAGCGGCAGCGGGTGTTCGTTGCCCAGGGCCTGGCCCAGGAGCACGAGATCCTGCTCCTCGACGAGCCCTTGACCGGTCTCGACCTGACCTCGGCCCTGGCGATCGATCATGTCATCCACGACGAGTCACAGACCGGATGCACCATCGTGATGACTAGTCACGACCTGGCCGAGGCGCAGGTCGCCGATCACGTCGTGCTGCTCTCGGGACGGGTCGTGGCTTCTGGCGCGCCCGACGACGTGCTGACGGTCGACAATCTGACCGCGGCCTATGGCCCGAACCTGCTCCATGTCGAAGGAGAGCGGCTGTTCATCGACGACCCGGCCCACCGGCCCGTGCCCGGGCGGCATGTGCACCGGGACCGAAGCAGTTGATCAGCGGCGGGGGCGCTCCTCACGGGGCCTTGCCTCGTTGACCTTGAGGTTGCGTCCGTTGTAATCGGCCCCGTCCAGCTCCTGGATCGCCTTGGCGCCGGCCTCGTTCTCCATCTCTACGAAACCGAAGCCACGGGAGCGACCGGTCTCCCGGTCGTTGATGATTGCGGCGGAGTCCACCGTCCCGTACTCACCGAAGAGCGCCTCGAGATCGGCGGCGGTGGTGTTGAAGGGAAGATTCCCCACGTAGATGTTCATGACGTCCCGTCATCCTTTCTAATGAAGAGCCTCTTGGCGGCCCTTCGCCATGTTGTCCGGTACGACCCTGCGCTCGATCCGGTCGCTAAAAGAGGACGGGAAGCCAACGAGTCGCCGCCGAAGCAGCGGGCGGAACGCTAGTGGAAAACAACGGTTTGTGTCACGTAATCCGGCCGGATCCTCGATCAACTCTCCGAGATGGTCACCCGATTGATCACGACCTCATCCTCGGGCCGATCGGAGCGGTCGGTCGCGGTGGTTGCGATCGAGTCCACCACCTCCATGCCGGAGGTGACTCTCCCGAAGATGGTGTACGAATGGGGAAGCCCGGTGTCGGCGTGACAGATGAAGAACTGGGAGCCGTTGGTATTGGGCCCGGCGTTGGCCATGGCGACGGTGCCCCGGCTGTAGTCCCCGGTCCCTTCGATCTCGTCCCGGAACTTGTATCCCGGACCGCCGGTGCCGGTCCCGGTCGGATCCCCGCCCTGGATCATGAAGTTCTCGATCACGCGGTGGAAGATGACCCCGTCGTAGTAGCCGTCCCGGGCGAGGAAGACGAAGTTGTTCACCGTCAACGGGGAGCGCTCCGGATCCAGCTCGATCACGATCTCCCCATGGGTGGTGTCGAGGGTGGCGGTGTAACTCTTGTCGAGGTCGATGGTCAGATCGGGGGCCGAGGGGTATTGCTTGGTCAACGGGCTCTCTCTTTCCTGGAGTTGAAGGACACAGGGGACGCCTCTCAGGCCGCTCCGGCGTAGGCGGGGGCGTTGCCCGGTTTCCACTTGATCGAACAGCCCATGGAGGGCCATTGCTCGACGGTGACCGGCTGCCCGGCGAGGACCGCGTTGACCGCCGCTCGCAGATCGGCCCCGGTGGCGGGGACTCCCATGTTGGGGCGGGTCTCGTCGAATCGTCCCCGGTAGACCAGCTCGCGGCGGAAGTCGAAGAGAAAGAAGTCGGGGGTGCACATCGCGGTGTACGCCGCGGCCACGCTCTGGTCGGCGTCGAACAGATAGGGGAAGGTGTAGGCGTAGGTGGCAGCTTCCTTCCTCATCGCCTCCGGGCCGTCCTCGGGGTACTGATCGGGGTCGTTGGCCGAGATCGCAACGACCCCCAGGTCGGTGTTGAGATAGTCCATCCCGAACCGGGCCAGCTCGTCGCGCACGTGCTGGACGTAAGGACAGTGGTTGCAGATGAACATCACCAACATCCCCTTCTTCGTCTCGAAGTCCCCCAGGGAGACCTCCGCCCCGGAGACCACGTCGGGGAGGGAGAAGTCCGGTGCTTTCGTACCGAGCGGGAGCATCGTTGAATTTGCAGCCATGGGGCGAGTCTAAGTGCCGGCCAGTTTTGCGATGACCTGTGCGAAGGTCTCGATGCTGCCGTCGAGATGGACGTCGGGCAGCACGATCATTGAGTGACTCGCCCCCGCATCGTGGTAGGCGGCGATGTGAGCCTGTTGATCGTCGACCGTGCCCGCGTTGTGCCTCGCCATGAAGAGCTCGGCGGGAGCGTTGCGACCTCTGAGCAGATCGACCCGGGCCCGAAGCGCCTGGCGGTCGGGGGCCGTCATCAAGTCGACCAAGTGGGACACTTCGATCTGTCCCGGCTCGCGGCCCAGGTCGGAGCAGTGTCGGCGGAGGATCTCGACCTTGTGCCGGATCACGTCCGGCCGGCCGAAGAGATTGCATGCGTCGGCGTATCGGGCCACCAGACGCAACGTGGTCTTCTCACCCGACCCGCCGATCAGGATCGGGATCCGCTCCTGGAGCGGGCGGGGGTAGCAGGTCAGCTTCGCCGCCGAGAAGGTCGATCCCTCGAAGGAGGGCGAGCCCTTTCCCCAGAGCAGGGGGAGCATGGCCAGCGTGTCCTCGAGGAGGTCGTAGCGAGCGGCGGTGGGTGGGAAGGGAATCCCGTACTCCTCGTGCTCGGCCCGGTCCCAGCCGATGCCCAGGCCGAGGTTGGCCCGGCCGCCGGAGAGGACATCGAGGGTGGCCACCATCTTGCCCAGGACCACCGGGTGGCGGTGCCCGACCGCGGTGACCAGGGCGCCGAGCCGGATCCTGGACGTGACCCCGGCCAGGTAGGACAAGGTCACGTAGGCCTCGGGGATGTCCTCCCACTCCGGGCCGATCCGCGGGATCTGGCGGAAGTGGTCCATCACCCATATGTCGCGGAACCCGGCGGTCTCGGCCCTTTGTGCGATGGTGGCGAGCTGTTCCGGCATCGGGCCGTGCCCCGGGTCCCAGGCGAAGCGGTTGAGCACCAGACCGAAGCTGTGCCCGCCGGGTGGCACGGGGTCGGCCTCCGAGGTCGGTCCGGCGGCAACGATGGCCGGTGCCACCACGACGATCGGCTGTTCGGTCAGGATCTGGTCGAAACCATCGTCTTCGAGCTCGGCGCGTACCTCCTCGAATCGTCTGACCTGCTTGTCGAAGACGCCCTTGGGAACCGGCCGGGGACGGACCGAGTTGCGTCGCCGGATCTCGGCGGGTGGCGTCTCGAAGACCACGGCGAAGACCGGGACTCGGGCCGCGCGGGCCAGGGCCACCCAATGTCGCCTCCTTTCCCGGTCGAACCCGAGGGTGTCGATCACGGTGGTGAGTCTCCGTCTCACCCTTTCGGCGACTATCTGCTCGAGGAGGGCGAAGGCGACGGTGCCTGCTGTCTGGTCGTCCTCGCCGGCGCCCACCACCGCGCGGAGACGGTCGGAGGACACGATCTCGGTGTCGGCAAAGGTCTCGGCCGACCAGGTGGTCTTGCCCGAGCCGGCCGGTCCGACCAGGACGATCAGGCACGGGGCGGGCAGACGAAGCTCCATTCGGGTTGTTCTAGTGGATCGATCGGTAACCTGGGCCGGTGAGCTCTCCGCTTTCGGCGCCTTTCGGTCATGTCGCCACCGCCATGATCACCCCCCTGACCAAATCGGGAGAGGTCGACCACGAGAAGGCTTGGCGTCTCGCCCGCCATCTCTCCGATAACGGGAGCGACGCCCTGGTGGTCACCGGGACCACCGGAGAGTCGCCCACCTTGAGCGAGGTGGAGAAGGTCGCCCTGTACAAGACGGTGGTCGACTCGGTGGCGGGCAAGGACACCCATGTGATCGCCGGGGCCGGCAACTACAACACGGCGGAATCGGTCGAGCTGACCGCCAAGGCGGCCGAGGTGGGCTGTGACGGGGTGCTCGCGGTCACGCCCTATTACAACAAGCCGAGCCAGGAAGGTCTCCTGGCCCACTTCACCGCCATCGCCGACGTCGGCGTCCCGGTCATGCTCTACAACATCCCGAGTCGCACCGGGAGGTTGATCGAGGTGGAGACGTTGGCCCGACTAGCCGAGCACGAGAACATCGTTGCGGTGAAGGACGCGGTGGAGAGTCTCGCCTTCACCAGCCAGACGGTGAACCGGATCCCGGGCTTCCCCGTCTACTCCGGTCAGGACTCCTACACCTGGCCGATGATGGCGGTAGGGGCGATCGGGGTAGTCTCGGTGATAGCCCATCTCGCCGGCCGGGTGGTGGCGGCGATGGGGGCAGCCGCCCTCGCCGGTGACATCGATGAGGCCCGTCGTCTGCACCATCTCCTGCTCCCGCTGTGCGAGGCATGCTTCCTCGAGACCAACCCGGGCCCGGTCAAGGCGGCAATGGACCGGCTCTGGGAGCCGGTGGGCGGGGTACGGCTTCCCTTGGTCGACGCATCCGAGGAGACAGTTGCGGCGGTGGAGAAGGCGCTCGGCGCCATCCAGGGTCTGTGAGCGTCTCGGTCACCTTTCTCGGCGGTCTGGGCGAGATCGGGCGCAACTGCGCCGCGGTAGAGATCGAGGGGAAGATCGCCTTGATCGATTGCGGGCTGATGTTCCCCGAGGAGGACATGCTCGGTGTCGACCTGGTCTTCCCCGACTGGTCCTGGCTGGCGGAACGGTCCGATGATGTCGAGTGCGTGATCCTGACCCACGGCCACGAGGATCACACCGGTGCCCTGGCCTATTTCCTCCGCGATGTGAATGTGCCCGTCTACGGGACGAGGCTGTCGGTCGAGCTGGCCCGGGGCCGGATCGAGGAGACAGGGGTGGAGGCCGACCTGCGCCAGGTCGAGGTCAAGAAATGGATCGATCACGGGCCGTTCCGCTTTCAGATGATCCCGGTGAGCCACTCGGTGCCCGACGCCACCGCCATCGCCCTGGAGACCCCGGAGGGAGTCATCCTCCATTCCGGCGACTTCAAGCTCGATCCCACTCCCATCGACGGTGTGCCCACCGATCTCCCCGCCATCGCCGCCCTGGGCAAGAAGGGAGTTCGGCTGCTCCTCTCCGACTCGACCAATGCCGAGAGGCCTGGCTTCGAGGCTTCGGAGAGCTCGGTGGGCCGTCCCATCTCCGACGTGATCCGCGACGCCAAGGGCCGGGTCATGGCCGCCTGCTTCGCCTCCCACATCCACCGGATCCAGCAGATCGCCGACGCCGGGATCCAGAATGGTCGCAAGATCGCCTTCTTCGGCCGATCCATGCATCGCAACACGGCCATAGCCACCGAGCTCAAGGTGCTCGACGTGCCGGCGAAGTCGGTGCTCGACATCAAGGAGCTGGGCAGCCTCCCCCCCGAGCAGCAGCTTCTGATCACGACCGGAAGCCAGGGTGAGCCCTTCGCCGCCCTCTCCCTGATGTCCCAGGGCAGGCACAAGTTCGTCGAGCTGGGGGAGGGCGACACCGTGCTCATCTCGGCCAAGCCGATCCCGGGAAACGAGACCGCGGTGTCGAAAGTGATCTCCAACCTGACCCGGCGCGGCGCCCACGTGGTTCACGGCGTCAACGCTCCGGTCCACGTCTCGGGCCACGCCAATCGCGACGAGCTGCTCACCTACCTCAACCTGGTTCGCCCTCAGGCTTTCGTGCCGGTCCATGGTGAATACCGACATCTCCACGCCCACGCCGAGCTGGCCAGGAGCATGGGCATCCGCCATGTCGACGTCCTCGAGGACGGCGATCGGGTCATCATCAAGGGGAACAAGACCCAGGTGCAGAGGAGGGCGGTCCCGGCCGGTTATGTCTATCTGGACGGATCCGCCCTGGGCGAGGTCCAGCCAGGTGTGCTCCGCGATCGGTCGCATCTGGCCGACGAGGGGGTGGTGGTCATCACCGTGGGCATCGACCATGACACCGGCGAGATGTTGTACGGCCCCGAGATGGATAGCCACGGGATGATGGACGACCCCAGTGCGGTACTGGCCAAGGCGGCGGAGGCCGTGAGTGGGGCCATCGGAGAGCATGCAACCGGGCGCTCCGACATCGGGGAACTGCAAAAGAGCATCCGTCAGGCCGCGGGCCGGGTGATTCGGGCCGAGACCGCCCGTCGCCCGGTGATCGTGCCCGTGGTCATGGAGCTCTGATACGTGTATCCCCGGGGGGGCGACCCCCCTGGGACCCCCGCCCGGGGCGAGGTGGTCGCGACCGGGCTGAATCGGGTTGGCGAAGTCGGTTCTGAGATATCCCCGGGGGGGGCGACCCCCCTGGGACCCCCCGCCCGGGGCGAGGTGGTCGCGACCGGTCTGAATCGGGTTTGAGAAGTCCCACCGCCCAGGGCACTGTTGGTGTTGGCCGGTCTGAATCGGGTTGGAGCGGGTGCCCGGGCCGGCAATCCACGGGCAAATCCATCTGCCATGTATTGTTTCTGAGCACATGGGAAGCAGGACACCCACCCGGAAGGGTTCCTCCGGGCGGAGACGGGTGTCCACAGCGAGAAAAAAGAAGACAGCGCCCGGTAGCTCGTTCCGCCAGAAGCTGGTGGCGGCACGTGGCTCGGTGCGCAACACCCTGGGCCGGCAGACCGATGATGTCTGGGGTCTGATTCTGGTCGTGTTGGCGGTGCTGGTCCTGCTCGCCTTCGTCGACCTGGCCGGACCGGTCGGGGTGGGCATGGCCAAAGGCAGCCGTTTCCTGTTCGGGGTGTGGAGGTTCGCCGTGCCCGTGGCACTGGCCGGGATCGGTGTGGCGATGATCGTCGGCAAGCCCAAGGACGGTGCCAAGCGGCTGGTCGCCGGTGGCGTCGTCACCTTCATCGGGTCACTCGCTCTGTTCCATCTCATGACCGGGGCGGTGGCCCTGGCCCCGAATCTCGACCTGGTCAAGGAGCGCGGCGGTGCGGTGGGCTCGCTGATCGCCTTCCCCCTGCGCCGGATACTGGGGATGTGGGGCGCCTTTGTGGTTCTCGCCTCGGCGATGGGGATGGGGGTGCTCATCATGACCCAGACCAGCGTCCGCGAGTTGGCTGCCGGTATCGCCGACCTGTATCGGTCGACCCGGAAGCTCGCCTCTACCACCGTGATCGGCGTCGGCCCGTCCCGATCGGCCCGAGTCCCCGATCGGGTGGTCAAGACCCCTCAGGCCGGTCGAGGGAAACACGAGAGACCGAAGCCGTCGCGCCCCAAGCAGGAGAAGCCAAAGGAGACGGCCAAGCCGATGCGCCCCAACCCGGCGACAGCCCAGGCCCAGCCCAATCCGGCCGGTGGCTACAAGCTCCCACCGCTGAGCCTGCTCGACGAGGGCACCGGTGGCGAGGTCAACAGACGCGCCCTGGAGGACACCGCCCGGCAGTTGGAGGAGACCCTGCTCCAGCACGGGGTCGACGCCACCCTGACCAAGATCGTCCCCGGGCCAACCGTCACCAGGTACGAGATCGAATTGGCGCCCGGGGTCAAGGTCAACCGCGTCTCCAGTCTGTCCCACGACATCGCCTACGCCCTGGCCACGCCCGACGTGCGCATCCTGGTACCGATCCCGGGCAAGTCGGCGATCGGGGTCGAAGTGCCCAACACCAAGCGGCGGCTGGTCTCGTTGGGGGACATCCTGTCCAGCGCCGAGGCCGCGGTCGAGACCCATCCCCTCGCCGTGGGCCTGGGGATGGACATCTCCGGGATGCCCCGGCTGCTCAACCTTTCCGAGTTGCCCCACGTCCTCATCGCCGGGGCCACCGGCGCGGGAAAGTCGTCGTGCATCAACTCGATCGTCACCTCGTTGCTGATGCGGACCCATCCCGACGACGTCCGGGTGATCATGGTCGACCCGAAACGGGTCGAGTTGGGCCAGTACAACGGGGTGCCGCATCTGCTGACCAGGGTGATCACCAATCCAAAGAAGGCCAACGACGCCCTGAAATGGGCCGTCGCCGAGATGGATCGACGCTACGACCTGCTCGCCGACGCCAAGGTCAGGGACATCGAGGGCTATCGGGCCAAGTGGGACGGGGGAGGTCTCGATCCCGACGGGTTCGATCGCTTCCCCTACATCGTGATCATCATCGACGAGCTGAACGACCTGATGATGGTGGCCGGTCGCGAAGTGGAGGAATCGATCGTCCGTATCGCCCAGATGGCGCGGGCGGTCGGCATCCACCTCGTCATTGCCACCCAGCGGCCCTCGGTCGACGTGATAACCGGCGTGATCAAGGCCAACATCCCCAGCCGTCTCGCCTTCAGCGTGGCCTCGCAGACCGACAGCCGGGTGATCATCGACGGGTCGGGGGCCGACAAGCTGATCGGGATGGGCGACATGCTGGTGGTGACGGCGAAGGAGCCGCGTCCGCAGAGGATCCAGGGCGCCTGGGTCCGGGAGAGCGAGATCCACGCCGTGGTCGAGTGGGTGCGCACACAGCGCGAAGCCAAGTACGAGGACCAGGAGGTCCTTGCTGCCGCCGCCGCCGCTGCCGCCGCCGCCCAGGCCGAGGAGGTCGACGACGAGGAGGAGGCCCTGGTCCGTCAGGCCATGGACCTGATCGTCCGCAGCGAGCTCGGCTCCACTTCGATGTTGCAGCGCAAGCTGCGGATCGGTTTCGCCCGGGCCGGGCGGGTCATGGACATCCTGGAGAGCCGGGGGGTGGTCGGGCCTTCGCAGGGGAGCAAGGCTCGGGAGGTCCTGATGACGATCGAGGAGATGGAAGCGGAGCGAGCCGGGGTCTGACCCCGCCCTCCGGGGCGGTCAGTCGACTCCGGAGACGCTGAGCAGGGGCCTCATCCTGACCGCGGCCAACTCGGGGTCGGGGATGATGCCGGCCCGGTCGGCGAGCTTGAGCAACCGGGAGAGATGGACGATCGATCTCGCCCCTTCCTGGCCGCCGATCATTCGGAAGTGACTCTGGTGACCGGTCAGATAGGCAAGGAAGACCACACCGGTCTTGTAATGCTGGGTGGGCTCTGTGAAGAGGTGCCGGGACAGCGGCACGGTCGGTTCCAGGGCAGTCAGGAACCCATCTCGATCTCCCGCCTCGAGCCGGTGCAGGGCAGTGGCCGCCACCGGTGCGATCACGTCGAAGATCCCCAGCAATGCGTCGCTGTGATGACCGTCCTCGCCGGCGATGAGACGGGGGAAGTTGAAGTCGTCCCCGGTGAAGCAGCGGACCTCGGAGGGGAGGCGCTTGCGAAAGTCGATCTCCAACTCGGCGTCTCGCACCGACACCTTGACACCGACCACTCGCCCCGGGGCGGCGGCGATGATCTGGAGCAACACGTCGGCCGCGGCGTGCAGGTCGTCGTGGCCCCAGTAGCCCCCGAGGGCCGGGTCGAACATCTCGCCCAGCCAATGCAACATGACCGGTGTCCTGCTCCCGGTGATGATCCGCTGGTACAAATGGAGGTAGTCCTCCTCGGAGCGGGCGGCAGCCGCCAACGCCCGGCTCGGCATGATGATCGGCGCCCCACCCAGGTCCTCCAGCATCTCGAGCTGTCTCTCGTAGGAGGCGACGATCTGGTCGAGGGAGTGGTCGCCCCGTTCCAGGTCGTCTGTGGTGACCCCGAAGACGCTCATCCCGCCCTCGGCTCGGGCTTCGGCCGCAGTGCGCTCGACCAGCGACCTGACGTTGGCCCCGCTCAGCCCCGCCCCACGCTGGGCGGTGTCCATCGCCTCTGCCACGCCCAGACCCAGCGACCAGATGTGGCGCCGGAAGGCAAGCGTGGCCTCCCAGTCGACGACATCGGTGCCGGTTGGGTCGCCGAGCGGGTCGGCCACCACATGGACCGCGGCGTAGGCGGTTCGGGTCGACCAGGGGCCCGGCGTCGGAACGACCGGGGGATGATCGCCGAGCCGGTAGCTCTCGATCCCGCCTTGTGCCGTCGGTAGCCGGAGAGTGATCATGTTTGCACCGTGTGCCGGGCCGGTCGTTGCGAGCCGATCATGTTCGGAGAGCCCTCGCCCCGGTCTGTCGCAGGCCGTTGGCGGCCGGGGCCGGCCATCGGTACGCTACCCGTCTCGGCAAGCGCTTGCCGCCCTTCGATTCCAGGTGAGAGAACCAATGGCCGACCTCGTTGATCAAGTGGTGCTGGTCACAGGCGGGAGCCGGGGGATTGGTGCGGCAATCGCCCTGACCGCCGCCTCCTCGGGGGCCGACGTGGCCATCTCCTTTCTCGACCGGCCCGAAGAGGCCGATCGGGTGATCTCCGAGATCCGGAAGATGGGGCGTCGGGCGATGGCGGTCGGGGTCGACCTGGCCCAGCCCGCCGGAGGACGCCGGTTGGTGGGGGAGGTCGAGGCGGAGATGGGGCGGATCGACGCTCTGGTCAACAACGCGGGGGTGATGCCGGAGACCCCGTTTCTCGACATCTCGGACCGGGAGTGGGGAGAGGTGCTGGCGGTCGACCTCACCGCGCCCTTCGTCTGCTCCCAAACCGTGCTGCCCGGGATGATCTCCCGGAAGAGGGGTTCGATCGTCATGATCTCCTCACGTCTCGGTCAGATCGGGTGGGCCGGTGTCGCCCATTACGCGGCGGCGAAAGCCGGGCTGCTCGGGCTGACCAAGTCCCTGGCCCGCGAGTTCGGGCCTCTCGGGATCCGGGTCAACGCCGTGGCCCCGGGGCCCACCATCACCGAGATGAGCGCAGCGATGCTGGAGGGCGAGGGCGGGAGGCGCCGGGAGGCAGATCTCCCCGCCGGTCGGCTCGGGCGGCCGCAGGACGTGGCGGACACTGTCGTGTTCCTCCTCTCGGATGCCGCCGCGATGTATCACGGACAGACCCTCTGCCCCAACGGTGGGGGGTACATGCCGTGAAGTTGGTGGACCCGCTCACTGCGGTTCGCCAGATCGAGGACGGGACCACGATCATCATCGGCGGGTCCGGGGCAGGCCATGCCGTCCCTCAGTTGTTCATCGATACCCTGGCCCAACGTTATCGGGACGAGGGCTCGCCCCGGGACCTGACCACGGTACGGGTGGTCGGGATCGGCGACTTCGCCGATCGGGGCATGTCACAACTCGCCATGCCCGGGCTGATGAGACGGACCATCGGGTCCAATATCGGTAATGAGCCCGCCCTCGGCGCCCTGGTCGAGAGCGGCGAGGTGGAGGGATACTCGTTCCCCCAGGGCGTCCTCTCCCAGCTGTGCCGGGAGATCGCGGCGGGCAGACCGGGGCTGATCACCCATATCGGGCTCGGCACCTACGTCGACCCGCGACACACCGGGGGCAAGCAAGGATCGGCCGTCGACGACCTGGTGGAACTGGTCGAGCTAGGGGGCAGGGAGTGGCTGTTCTATCACGCCTTCCCCATCGATGTGGCCGTGATCCGGGGCTCGGCGATCGACGAGGAGGGGAACCTGACCTTGGAGGACGAGGCGGTCCGGGGAGAGATGCTGGCGATGGCGATGGCGGCCCGCAACTCGGGCGGAGTGGTGGTGGCCCAGGCGAAGAGGCTGGTCCCGGCGGGCACGCTGGACCGGAGACGGGTGGAGGTGCCCGGAGCCCTGATCGACTTCGCCTATCTCGATCCCGCCCAGACCCAGACCTATCAGACGGTGTACTCGCCCTATTACGCGGGGAGACAGCATATGGAGACCCCTGCGACCCATGCTCCGGAGGAAGTGGATGCCCGCAAGGCGATCGCTCGCCGAGCACTTCTCGAGTTCATGCCCGGTGACATCTGCAACCTCGGTTTCGGGATCAGCCAGCAGATCGGGGGCATCGCCTGGGAGGAGGGCATCGACCAGTTCCTGGTGCTGACCGTGGAACAGGGTGTGTTCGGAGGGGTCCCGGTCTCGGGCGCCGACGGCGGGGCCGGCTTCAACTATCAGGCGTTGATCGACCAGCCGTCGATGTTCGACTTCTACGACGGTGGGGGCCTCGACGTGGCCAGTCTCTCCTTCGCAGAGGTCGACGCACTCGGAAACGTCAACGTTCATGCCTTCCCCGGTCGTCTCCGCGGGCCGGGTGGCTTTCTGAACATCAGCGCCCGGACCGCCAAGGTGTGCTTTGTGGGCACCTTCACCACCGGTGGGTTGGTCACCGAGGTTTCCGGGGGACGTCTCGGCATCGTCAAAGAGGGCACCACCCACAAGTTC
>DATHUL010000092.1:0-10686 GCA_035462285.1 Acidimicrobiia bacterium | reverse complement strand
CTGAGGTGAGGATTCGATGTTTATCGAACCGAGCGTAGTGCAAACAGCGATCGTATGTCAATGGGTGAATTCGACGAATATCGAACGCTTACGCTCTGGTCGTCCACGAGATGCCGGAGGGCGACGCTGGGACGGGTGGCTGTGCGGGGAACGAGGGGACCGCTCCTACACTCGCCGCCCATGGCCCTTACCGAGGAGCGACGAGAGCAATCCGAGTCGAACCGGCGGCGGCCTGCCACGGCGCAGGTCCTCGAGGCCCTCGGCGTCTTCCTCGCCCTGGCCACGCTGGCATTGGGAGTGTTGGGGACGCTCCCCGACCACCCGGTGCACGAGGTGGGCCGGCAGGTCTTCGTCAACGTCCCTGCTCCGGTCCAGATCGTCTTCTACCTCGGTGTCGCCGGATTCGTCTGGCTCATGCTCCATCTGTTCGCGGTCCGGGCGCGGAGTTGGGCTCTGGGCGGGGCCGACCGTCGAACCGGGCTGTGGCGGCGGAGGGTGAAGGACCTCGATGCCGGGCTCCGGATGAAGACCCTCCTCCGCGACCCCAGGATGGGCCTGATCCACGCCGCCATGTACTACGGATTCCTCGTCTTGTTCCTGGGGACCGTCACCCTCGAGATCGACCACATTCTCCCGGGCAATCTCCAGTTTCTCCACGGCGTCGTCTACCAGGGCTACTCGGCGGTGCTCGACCTAGCCTCGCTCGTCTTCCTCGGCGGCGTCGCGCTGTTCGTGCTCAACCGCTACGTGTTTCGACCGGGGCGGATACGGACCAAGACCAAGCCGGAGGACGCCCTGATCCTGGGGCTCCTGATGTTCATGGGTTTGACCGGGCTTCTCACCGAGGCTGCTCGCATCGCCCTGGTCGGTCGCCCCGACTTCGAGGTGTGGTCTTTCGTCGGCTACCCGCTCTCGGCCTTGATCGGGCAGAGCTCTGCGGGCGGGCTGCATCAGGCGCTCTGGATCGCCCATGTCGGGTCATTCGTCGCCTTCCTCGTCGTGGTCCCGGTCACCAAGCTGCGGCACATGTTCACCTCGCCGGCCAACATGTTCCTCTCCGCCCGGCCCCGTCCCAAGGGCGCGATGCGTGAGCTGCCCAATCTGCTCGAGGCGGAGGACATCGACACCATCGGCGCCTCGGTCGTGGGTGACCTCACCTGGAAGCAGATCTTCGACACCGATGCCTGCACCATCTGTGGACGATGCACTTCGGTGTGCCCGGCCAATATCACCGGCAAGCCCCTCGACCCCAGGGAGATGGTGCTCAAGACCGGAGAGGTCGCGGCATCGGTGGTCGGGGTCTCCGGCCCGGTTTCGACACTGGCAACGCTCGACGGCGAGGGGCATCTCTTCGACCGGGTCCGGCCCGAGGAGGTGTTCGCCTGTGTCACCTGTCGCGCCTGTGACGAGATTTGCCCGGTGAACATCGAGATCCTCGATCGGATCCTCGACATGCGCCGTTACCTCACCCTCATGGAGTCCGAGTTCCCCACCGAGTTGGGTCGGGCGTTCGTCTCCATGGAGAATCAGGCAAATCCCTGGGGGCTGAGCCGGCAGGCCCGGGCCGATTGGACCAGAGAGCTCGACTTCGAGATCCCGGTGCTCGGAGAGAACGGCAAGGAAAGCGCCGACTACCTGTGGTTCGTCGGTTGCGCCGGGTCCTACGACGATCGGAACACCGCGGTCTCGGTGGCGCTGGCCCGACTCCTGCACCGGGCCGGGATCGACTTCGCCATCCTCGGAGTCAGGGAGGCTTGCACCGGCGACCCTGCCCGCCGGGCCGGGAACGAGTTGGTCTACCAGCAACTGGCCCTGGAGAACATCACCACCTTCGGAGAGCAAGGGGTGACCAGGGTCATCACCCAGTGCGCCCACTGCTTCAACACCATCGCCAACGAGTATCCCCAGCTGGGCGGGAGCTACCAGGTTGTCCACCACAGCCAGCTTCTCGCCGAGCTGCTCACCCAGGGCCGTCTCCCCGCACCGGCCGGGGAGGATGGGGAGACGAGACGGGTCACCTTCCACGATCCCTGCTATCTGGGGCGTCACAACGACATATACCGGTCACCCCGAGAAGTGATCGGGTCCTCCGATTCGATCGAGATGGTGGAGATGCCCCGTCATGGCACCCGGGCCCTCTGTTGCGGGGCGGGCGGGGCCCGGTTCTGGATGGAGGAGCCGACCGGCAAGAAGATCAACATCGAGCGGGCCGAGGAGGCGCTGGCCACCGAGGCCGACGAGATCGCGGTTGCCTGTCCGTTCTGCTTCGTCATGCTCGACGACGGGATCAAGGAACTGGGTCGGGACGATGTGCGGGTCAGGGACCTGGCCATGATCCTGGCCGATGGCCTCACCGTGCCGGAGTCCCGCCGAGAGGGCCCGGGGAGCAGCTGATCCAGCGGGCACTCTCCCTGGCGATGACCGCCCTGCTGGTGGTCGGATGCACCGGTGGCGGGGAGGCCCCGTCAGCCACCGAGATCCCAGCCACCACCACCACGGCGCCGGTCACCACCACCACCGTCGTCTCCGACGTCGCAGTCGAGGCCTTTCGCAACTGTCTCGGCGAGAACGGGATCGCGATCGAGGAGATCCCCCTCGATGCCACCGGCCATCCCCGGCTCGACCTGGTCATGGCCACACTCGACTTCGGCGATCCGGCCACCGCCGAGGCAGTCTCCGTCTGCGCCGAGCATCTAGAGGCGGGCGCCCTCGACGTGGGCGGCGACGACGTGCTCCGCCAGATCATCCTCGAGCAGCTACAGGGCTTCAGTCGCTGCATGGTCGAGCTCGGGGTGGAGGACTTCCCCGACCCGGTGCCCGGGTTTGTCGGGGTCGGCTCCCCGTTCCCGGTGGCGGAGATCCCATACGCCGATCCCGGCTTCGCCAACGCGGTGACCGTTTGCCGGGCCAGGCTCCTCGATGTGCTCTCCGGGGAAGAGCCCGAGTGAACGGTGGCGGCTCCGCCTACGATCAGGGACTGGTGACCACGCATCCCACGCCCGTCATCAGCCCCGACGTCGGGGAGGAACAGGACATCGACCGGCCCTGGCAGGTCGTGGTCTGGAACGACCCGGTGAACACGATGTCGTATGTGGTCTACGTGTTCCGCAAGTTGTTCGGCTACGACGAGGCCAAGGCCACCGAGCTCATGCTCCAGGTGCACCACGAGGGGCGTGCCATCGTCGCCGACGGCCCCAGGGAGAAGGCCGAGGTCGACTGCTACCGGCTGCACGGCCATGGTCTGTGGGCGACGATGGAGCACTGATGCAACGACGGTTCAAGGCTGTGGGGGAGGGGATCGAGGTCGACCTCACCGACAACGAGAAGTCGTTCCTCACCGGTGTGCTCGACGTGCTGGCCGGCTTGCCACGAACCGGTGACGACCCGGCCTCCCGCCGGCTCCGGGTCCCGGTGTATCTCGACGACCCCGAGTCGAACGACGAGTGGTGGCGGCTGATGGGGGAGGAGTTGACTGCGGCCCGATACGCCGATCGCCGTGTCTTTCAGCGGGTGTTGGGCGAAGGTCCGGGCCATTTGAGCGACGAGGAGGCCAATGCCTTTCTCCGGGTGCTCAACGAGGGCCGGCTCGCCCTGGGAGCTCGATTCGGTCTCGACGTCGAGGAAGACCATGATCGGCTGCCGGAGGAGCAGCGGGACATTCTCGACTATCTGGGCTGGCTCCTGGAGGAGCTGACATCGGAGCTGAGCCGCTCTCTCTGACCCGGGGCCGGGCCAGGCGGCACCGGCGCCTGGCGCAGGGCCGCCTGAGTAGGTTGAGGCCGGTCGGCGATTCACCATCAGCCCGGGGATCGGATCTCCCGGTGTTGGCGGGAGGTGACCGTTGCTAGCAGACCCGATAGCCGAGTTGAGGAGCCCGTCGGGCTCGCTCATCTCGGTCTACCTGAGTCGCCCCAGCCCGGGGGGGATGACGGCCATGCTCACCGACCTGCTCCGACCCCTGCGTGACGCTGCCGAGAGCAGGGAGCGGCCGGTGCAGAAGTCGGTGCGGGCTGACGCCGAGCGGATTCATGCCCACGCCGCCAACCTGGAGGCGGACAATGCCCCGGCCTATGCCATCTTCGCCTCGGATCTCGACGGTCTATTCACCCTCGAGTCGCTCGGGCACACGGTGCCCAACGTGTCCGCCCTCGGCCCCCGACCGTATCTGAGGCCGTTGCGGGCGGCGCCGCGCGCATTCCGGGTGGGAGTCCTCGTAGCCGACCGGTCCCAGGCCCGGGTGTTCGTTGCATCGGGTGATCTGGTGGACGAGTTGAGCCCTCCGCTGCTGGCCGACATCGGGAAGCCCAACTATGGGGGCTTCTCCGGGTATGAGGAGCACACCGTGCGGGGCCGGGCCGACGAAGTCTCGGCCCGGATGTGGCGCGACGCGGCCACCATCCTCCTCGACAGCCATCAGAAGCGACCGTTCGACTACCTGGCGATCGGAGGGCATGGAGAGACCGTCGATGAGATCGCCCGCGCCCTCCACCCTTATCTCGAGCGTCTCCACCGGGTCACGTTCCAGGCCCGCCCCCAGACGCAGTCGCTGCACTCGATCCGGGTCGAGTTGGCCGAGCACGCCGAGGAGGTGCGCCGCCATCGTGAGTCGGATCTCGCCCGCCGGGTGTGCGACACCGCGTGGAGCGACGGGCTGGCGGTGCTCGGCCTCACCCCCGCCCTCTCGGCGTGCAATGCCCAGGCGGTCGATACGCTGGTGGTGGCCGGGGAGTTCAAGCGCCCGGGGTCGATCTGCAACTCCTGTGGGTTTCTGGCTCGATCCGGTGATCGCTGTCCGCTGTGCGGTTCGGCCATGTTCGAGGTGGAGGACATCGTCGCCGCGGCGATGGAGGCGGTGGTCGAAGCAGGCGGAAGCACCCAGCAGATCCTGGTTTCGTCGCCTCTCGACACGCACGGGGTAGGCGCCCTGACCCGTTACCCGCTCGGCTCCGAGACCAGGACCGCCTGACCGGTACCCTGGCCGGATGAGAGAGACACTGGCCCATCGCAAGAGCTGGCTCGACCAGGGCAAGAAAGTGGCCAAGGCAACGGTGGTCAAGGCCTACGGCTCGGCGCCTCGCGGGCCCGGCTCGCTCATGCTCATTTCCTCGGACGGCGAGATGGAGGGCTCGGTGTCGGGCGGTTGCGTGGAGAACGACGTTGTGGTGCGGGCTCTGTCGGTGTTGGAGCGAGGTGAGCCGGAGCTCGTCACCTACGGGATCGCCGACGATGACGCCTTTGCGGTGGGCCTGGCATGCGGAGGGACCATCCAGGTGTACATCGAACCGTGGTGAGCACCGCGGCTCTCGACGCCACGCAGAAGCTGGTCGACGACGATGTGCTCGGGGCCGTCCTCACCGTGATCGCCGGTCCCGGAGCCGGGGCCAAGGCCGTTCTCGATGGGCGAGGAGCAGTTCTCGCCGGCGCCCTTCCCGGCGATGCGGCGGAGGCGGTCGGATCGGACGCGGTCGAGCTGATGGCGCGCGAGTCGAGCACCACGCTCTCCTACGGCGAGGTCGAGGTGTTCTTCGAAGTGCTGGTGCCCCGTCCCCGCCTCTTCGTCTTCGGTGCGGTCCACATCGCGCAGGAGCTGGTCCAGCATGCCGGTCTCCTCGGCTTCTACACGATCGTGGCCGATCCGCGACCTGCCTTCGTCACCGAGGAGCGATTCCCGGAGGCGGACGAGCTCAGGGTCGGCTGGCCCGATGCCGTGGTCGATTCCGCCTCGTTCGATGCCCGCACCTTCGTGGTCGTCCTCACCCATGACCGCCGCTTCGAGGATCCGCTCTGGCCGATCGTGCTCCCCACCGAGGTTCGCTACATCGGCGCAATGGGCTCGGCCAAGACCACCGCCGCCCGTCGCGACCGTCTCGTCGCCTCGGGCTTCACCACCGATCAGGTGGATCGCATCCACGGGCCGATCGGTCTCGACATCGGCGCCAGGTCTGCCGGCGAGGTCGCCGTCGCCATCCTGGGAGAGATGATCTCGACGCGCTACCTGCACCACCAGGCACCCCGGCTCCGAGGCCGGCCGGTTCGTCTCTGATGTCGACCGCCGCCGTCGTCCTCGCCGCCGGCGCGTCCCGACGTCTGGGCCGGCCCAAGCAGCTCGAGCCGTGGGGCGACACCACCCTGCTCTCCCACGTGGTTGCCCGGACCTGTCAGTTCCCGGTCGACGAGGTCTGGGTGGTGCTCGGTCACGACTACGAGCGCATCCTCGAAGCCATCGACTTCGGCGACGTCGGCATCATCGAGAACCCGGAATGGGCGGAGGGGATCGCCTCCTCGATCCGGGTTGCGCTCGACGCGCTCACCCGGCTCTCCCGGTGTGACCAGGCGCTGATCGTGATGGGGGATCAACCGTCGGTGGAAGTCGAAGTGGTCGCCGAGCTGATGGCGTCGCACGCCCGCTCCGACCAGCCGGTGACCGTGCCCAAGTACAGGTACAGCTGGGGGAACCCGGTTCTGGTCGATCGGTCGCTCTGGCCCCGGCTCATGTCGCTCGAGGGCGACGAGGGAGCCCAGCGGCTGTGGCAGGCCCATCCCGAGTGGGTCAACGAAGTGTGGTTCTCCGACCTCGCCCCCCGTGACGTCGACACCGAGACCGACGTTGTCGAATTACGACCCAAGCACCCCGGTTAGACCTGATCTCTTCGGTCTAGAGTCGGGCCGTCCGGTTTCTGGCATGGCATAGAAGGGGCACATGGCTCGTATCGATCAGGTGGCAGGCATCAGCCACAAGGACGCCACCAAGCTGCGGAAGGCCGGAGTGCGAACGAGCAAGGGATTGATCGATGTGGCCGGTGACCGCAAGGGTCGGAACGAGCTGGCCGCATTGACCGGTCTCGAGCCGAGAGACATCCAGGAGTGGGTGAATCACTCAGATCTGCTCCGGGTCAAGGGCGTGGGTGCCGAGTACGCCGAGCTCCTGGTGGCGGCCGGAGTCGACACCCTTCGTGACCTGCGGCGACGCAACCCCACCGCCCTGCTCGCCAAGATCATCGGTCTCAACGGCAACGCCAGGTTGGTCCGCCGGCTCACGACAGAGTCGATGGTCGAGGTCTGGATCGAAGCGGCCAAGGAACTCGACCCGAACTGAGGAGAGGGCCCCTCGAGGGGGCCCTCTCCGGTACCAGGTACCAGGTAGGGGCCCTTAGGGGCCCCTACCTTCTAGGAGGCCTTCGCCTGGCTGGTCTTGGCCGCAGACGTCTTGGTGGTCTTGGCAGCCGAGGGCTTGGTGGTCTTGGCAGCCGAGGGCTTGCTTGCGCTGGTCTTGGCCGCGGGCTTGCGGGTCGCAGGCTTCTTGGCAGGAGTCTTGGCCGGCTCCGCTTCGACCTTCTCCTCCGCCTTCTCCGGACGGAACGAGGTCCGCCACGTGGCCAGCATCTCCTCGAGCTGGTCCCGCAGCTTGCTCACCTGCTCCTTGGCCTGGTCGAGATCGACCTTGGCCGTGATCTCGTCGACGACCTTGCCGTCGGAGATCCGGCTCACGACCTTCTCTCCCTCGACGGCCCACTTGTCGATCGCCTTCTCGGCGGCCTGGCCGTATCCGGTCGCTTCCTCGCTCAACCTGGAGCGCAGGTCTTCGACCTTGTCACCTACCTTGCGGACGGCGACGACGGGGGCGCCGACGGCGGCGTAGAGGATGTCCTTGGTTTTCATTGTCACTCCTTTTCGGGGTGTCGGACGACTGACCCGTTTGAGTGGATCAGCGCTTGGTACATGTCGAGCAGCACCTTTTTCTCACTGGGACTGAGCAGCCGGTCGGCTTCGATGGCCTCGAATATCGTCGGTGACTCCAACGGTCCGTCGATGAGGCCGGCCCTCGAGTAGAGAGTGTTGGCCGAGATCTCGAGCGCCCGCGACAGCCGGCTCAGTATCTCGGCCGACGGTCTGCGAATGCCACGCTCTATCTGCGACAGATAGGGGTTGGAGATTTCGGCACGTTCCGCCAGCCTCCGGAGCGAGAGGTTGGCCCTCTCCCTCTGCTGCCGGATGAACGCCCCGAGATCGGTGTGCTTGCTCTCGTTCACTTACTGCAAGCATACAGCTAGCTGCTAGCTACAGCAAGCGCGACTTCTAGACAAACGCTGCCCCGACCAGATCGCCGATCAGCCAGGCGATGACGCCCCCTACCCCGGCGATCAGCATGTTCTCCAAACCCGAGCCGAGCCATCCGTGCCTGGCGACCCGGGCCTTGACCACCCCGACCAGGAAGAGCCCGCCCAGGGCGAGTGACGTGGCCCAGGCCAGTGCGACGCCGACCGAGTCGAAGAAGAGAAAGGGGAGGATCGATGGGAGCGAGCCGACCACGAACAGAGCACCCGAGGCCAGCATGGCCAGATAAGGGGACCGCCGCTCCGATTCGACGAACCCGAACTCGAGCGCCTTCATCGCGTTGAGGATTGCCTCGTCGGAGTGGTCGAACGCAGTCACCACCATGTCGACGTCCTCAGCCCGGAGACCCATGTCACCGAACATGTCCCGAAGCTGGTCGAGCTCCTGCTGGCGGTGATCCCGGATGTGAACCCGCTCCAGCCTCAGCTCGGCTTCGAGCACTTGATCCTGCGACTTGGTGGCCAGGTACTCGCCGGCCGCCATCGAGATCGCCCCGGCCAGGGCACCGGCCAGCGCGGTGAGGAGGACAGGGCCGGTGTCGAGACCGCCACCGACCACCCCAACGACGAGGAGGAACATCGAGACCAGGCCGTCGTTGACACCGAGGATGATGTCGCGCCAGTACTGGCGGGTCTCGCCGATGTGAGGCTCGTAGAGCGATGGGTCCTTCTCGGCGTCTCTCCTGATCGCCACGGAAGGGATGGTAACCGCCGTCGCTGTGGTCGCTCCAGGAGTCAGAGGCCTTCGGCGAGACCGAGCACGGCCGCCACGCCGGCCCGGATCCCGACCCCGATCGACCCCTCGTCGAGCACGAATCCGGGCGAGTGCAGGTCGTTGCCCTTGCCCGACGACCCCAGCCGCAACAGCGCTCCCGGGGTCACGGCCAGGTAGTTGGCGAAGTCCTCGCCTCCCATCGAAGGCTCGGTGGGGACCAGCGCCTCGGCTCCGAGAGCATGGGCGATGCCGGCCGTGGCCGTCTGGATCACGACGTGGTCGTTGACAACCGGTGGGATCGCTTGCAGGTAGTCGAGGTGATAGCCGGCGCCGGACCATGCCATGAGACCACCGATGGCCCGGTCCATCAGTCCGGGGAGGGTTTCCCAGAGAGCACGATCCAGGGTGCGGGCCGTCCCCTGCAGCTCGACCCGGGTGGGGATGACATTGGCCGAGCGGCCACCCTGGATCGACCCGAATGCAACGGTGAGGGTGCTACGAGCGTCGACCGTCCGCCGCAGCACCCCGGGCAGCTCGTGGACGAGGCGGGCGGCATCGGCGATCAGGTCCACCGTTTGGTGGGGTCGAGCGGTGTGCCCACCGGGACCTTCGAGCACGACGGTGAACCTGTCGGCGCTGGCGGTGACGGGGCCGACCCGGCTTCCCACCTTGCCGGTGTCCAGCGACGGGTCGATGTGAAAGGCGAGGATCCCCTTGAGACCGTCGACCAGGCCCTCGTCGACATATTGGGAGGCACCCCCGGGGAAGGTCTCCTCGGCCGGTTGGAACAGGACCCGGACACCGGCGGGCAGGTCGGACCGGCTCAGGGCCACGACGATGCCGAATGCGATGGCGGCATGGGCGTCGTGCCCGCAGGCATGCATCCATCCCGGATTCTGGGATCGGGGGGCGTTCTCCTCGGGCTCGACTATGGGGAGGGCGTCGAGATCGGCGCGGAATCCGATACGCGGGTCGGGGCCGATGTCGACCCAGAGCCCGGTGGCCGGGTGCCGATCGGAGTAGGCGATCCCGTGCTCGTCGAGAGCGGCCACGATGAGAGCAGTCGTCTCGTGCTCCTCGTTGGCCGGCTCCGGGTGTCGGTGGAGCAGCCGGCGCAGCTCGATCGCCTCGGGAATGATGCTCTCCACCAACCCGTCGAGTCGATCCGGGCTGATCATGGGGGGAGGCTAACCAAGGGGTGGGAGTCAGTCGTAGAAGCGGGCCTCGAAGACGCGCCGAGCCCTTCGCGTCACCCGCCGGTACTCGTCCCTCAGCTCGGCGGGTCGGCCGAACCCGAGAGATGCGGCGAGACTGCGCAGATCGTCTGGGTCGGTGGGGAGTGAGTCCATCGCGCGTCCCACCTGAAGATGGAGCCGGAGCCGGGTGGTGGTGCAGAACAAGTACGAATCACGCAGGGACCGAAACTCGTTGCCGTCGATCAGATCGTGCCCGGTCAGCACCTCGAGTGCGACGAGCGTGCCCGGGACCCGCAGGTCGGAGATGTCGGCCCCGTGCCTCAGTTGGAGCAATTGGACCAGGAACTCGATATCGCTGATGCTTCCACGTCCCAGTTTCAGGTGATAGTCGGGGTCTTCGCCTGCCGGGATGCGCTCGTTCTCGATCCTGGCCTTGATGTCACGAATCGAGCGGATGAACCCCGCCGGGAGGTCCTCCCGCCACAGGAACCCGCTCGCCATCTCGGTCCATCTCGCCCCGAGGCCAGGATCGCCCACCGCGACTCGCCCTTTGACCAGGGCCAGCATCTCCCAGGGCTCGGCCCACTCCTCGTAATACCGGCGATAGCTGTCCAGGGATCGGGCCAGGGGGCCCTTGCGACCCTCCGGTCTCAGGTCCGCA
>DATHUL010000091.1:0-6228 GCA_035462285.1 Acidimicrobiia bacterium | reverse complement strand
CAGCGTCAGCCGGGCGTACGGCGGCGCACCCTCCAGGTAGTAAAGGTCGTCGATCAGCCCGTCCAGCGGCGGTCGCGTCACTCTGGACACGTACTCCATCCCCACAGTATCGCCGACACAGCGTGAACAGCTTCGTGGCATCGACAAGGATCTCCACACTCCAGAACGTTTGGTTCGTGCTCCGATCTAGATAGGCGACGCTTGAGCGCGTCGGAATCTGCAGCAGGTCACCAGTACCCAGCGATAACGCACACACCGGGAACCCGAGCAGAACGGCACGCCTGTGCGCTCGGTTCGACAGCTAGCGAGGGCGGTAGATGCCGTGTCGGGGGCCCACTCGCAGAACCACGATCTCGCGGTTCTGCTCGTCTACTCGGTAGAGAACTCGATATGTTCCGCGTCGTGCACTCCGAATGCCTTCCAGCTCACTCCGCAGGGGAGCTCCAACTCGTCTCGGGTTGTCCAGTAGCGCACCGGTGCTGAAGATCGATGACGGCAAAGGCCACCGCTTCCGGGAGTGTCTCACTGATGGCTCGTGCCGCTGGAGATGTGACCACCGGCTCGTATCGAGCCGCACTCACTCGGTCCGGAGCGCCTTTCACCGCGTCGAAGCCACGCACGACATCACCTTCCAAGTAGGCACGATGGGCTTCGACTAGCTCCGCAACCGTCTCGGAGTCCTCCAACACTGCAATTGTCTCCTCGAGAGACTCTGGACTGACCAGGACCGCCGGCGTCCCGTTGCGTGTGACGACTATGCGTTCATGGTGTTTCTGGACTCGTTCGATGAACTCCGAGAACGGTCCCGGACAGTTCGCAAGGACTCACTGCTGATGGCCACAGTTGTGCCACTCGATTGGAAGATCAGAGCGGCTCGAGCCTCGTGCGCATCAGACAGTGGTTCTTGCCCTTGGGTCGCACGTACTCGAAGCCGGCCTTTTCGAAGAGGCTCCGGGTGCCGTTGTAGAGGAACGAGGCGTTGGCCTTGTCTCCCTGGGTGTCATACGGGTAGGCCTCCACCACGCCACCACCGGCCTTCGCGATCAGGTCCAGGGCGCCGTGCAGGGCGACCGCCGACACCCCGTCACGCCGGTAATCCCGGTCGACGAAGAAGCAGGTGAGGCGGTAGTCCGGAAGCTCGACGACCAAGGCGTCGTACTCCTTGCGGTGAGAGATGTTGGGCAACTCCTCGGGCGTGCCGTACTGGCACCATCCCACCGCGCGATCGTCGTCGAAGACCAGGGCGGCGTGTGCCTGACTCTGGTCGACCAGCCGCTGTTTCAGGGCGCGGTTGCCCTCGAAGCTCTGTCCCCGTTCGGGGAACTGTTGGTGGTAGGCGAGGCACCAGCAACCACCCCAGACACCGTTGTGACGCTCGACCAGCCGGGCAAAGGCGTCCCAGGTGTCGGGGCGGAGCGGCTTGATCGTGTACTCGGCCATGCCGGGCAGCGTAGGACCGATGGCGGACAGGGAGCGTCCGGGATTGGCAGCAGATCCCATGGCGAAAACCCTGTGTCTGGCCGGGTGTCAGCACGCGCCTCGGAACGACCGTCCTAAGGCTGGAGCAGGTAGAAGGCCGAGAATCGGTTGGAGATGGCGTCGAGCGGCTGGAACGATCTGAACCCGGCTTCGCCCCCAAGCTCTTCTGCTCGCTCCCTGCCCCAGGCCGATCCGAGACCGGCACCGCCCGCGGCCAGTGACTGGGTCATGCAGTGCAGGGCGGAGATCCCGTAGAGCATCGCTCCATGGGGGCTCAGGTTCTCCTTCAGATCGGAGCCGGCGTTGGGCTCCATCATCAGAAAGAGCCCGTCTTCGGCCAGGGCAGCACGGATACGACGCATCCCGGCGAGAGGGTCGGCCAGGTCGTGGATCACATCGAAGCTGGTGATCAGGTCGAAAGGAGGGTCGGTCGGGATCTGCTCGACCGGTTGCTCCAGGAAAGCGACGTTTGCGAGCCCGGCGGCTCGGTTTCTCGCCTCGGCGATGCCATGGGTGGACACGTCGAAGCCCACCACCTCGCAGTCCGGGTAGGCCGAGGCGATGAGGACCGGCACCGTTCCCGAACCACATCCCACGTCGGCGACACGGATCCCCTCCTCGAGCCGAGGGACGAGACCGGGCACGCCGGGCAGCCATCTGGTGAGCAGGAAGGTGCGTTGGGAGGGGGAATTGCCCCGATCGATGCCGCGCACCATGCGATCGCCGAAGTCCTCGAACCGGACCCCTCCGCCGTGCACGGTGGCATCCGCCACTCCGTCGACATGGCCGAGGAGGGTGGGGAGCATGTCCAGGAACCCACCCATGAAATAGGGGCTGGTCTCGTCGGCGATGAACAGGGCGTGCTCGGCCGGGAGCTCGAACCTCCCCGACTCAGGGTCGTAGTCGACCACTCCGGCCGCGGCGAGGCCGGACAAGATCTCGGTCACATACCGGGTCTCGAGGCCCGCCCCACTGGCGACCTCCTCGGCGGTCCCGCCGCCGCCCTCGCCGAGATACCGGGCCAGCCCGGTCCGGTCGGCCACGGCGAGGAGGCCGATCGTGGTCGCACCTGCGGCGAGATCGACGAACCGGTCGAGGAAGGCCTCGATCCTGGACCGGTCCACCGCTCAGACGCCGATCTTGTTGACCATCGCCCAGACCACCACGAAGAGAATGGCCAGGTCCCAAGCCGACGCCAACTGCCAGGACCTGACCGCGGGCTCGATCCCGGACCCGGTGGTGGCCGCCTCGGTGAGCCGCGCGTTCGCCTTCTTTCCGGTCAGGGACTGGACGACACCTGAGGCGATGAATGCCCCCAATCCGATCAGGACGAAGCCGTCGGTCCAGCCGAACGCATCCGAGGTGAGGACCAGGGCGACTCCGGAGACGAGTACCAACCCCGAGGTGATGCCGAAGTATGTCCTGGCCCGTTTCTCCAACTCCTTCAGCGCATCTCCTCCGGCGGGAGGGCCGATCCGGGCGACCTGGGCATAGGCCTGGAAGCCGTAGAGACCGCCACCCAGCCACCCGGCCGCACCGAGGATGTGGAGAAAGAGCAGGAAGTTGCGCACGCAGGTCCTTTCTGAATCAGCGGCCGAAGCTAGCTGCTTGGCTGGCGACGACCACCCCCTCCTTCACGGTCTTCCAGACCAGGTTGGTCCCGGGGCGGTAGGGGATGTGCGCCGAGGAGGGGGCGTCGAGGACGAGGAGATCCCCGACTGAGCCCGGCGCGATGATCCCGTGACCATCGAGACCGAGCGACAGGGCGCCGCCGCGGGTGGCGGCGAAGAGGGCCTGCTCGGTGGGGAGACCCATCTGGACCACGGCCAGGCTGATCACCAGCCCCATCGACTCGAAGTAGGAGGTCCCGGGATTGCAGTCGGTGGCCAGGGCGACCACCACGTCACGATCGAGCAGCATCGACCCTGGCGCTTGTGACGAGCGAAGGGTGTAGGAGGCGCCGGGCACAAGGACCGCCACCACCCCCGCCCCGGCCAGGAGGTCGGCGTCCGCTTCGGTGGCATGGTCGAGATGGTCGGCGCTGACGGCGCCGATCTCGGCGGCCAGGGAGGCGCCGCCGGAACGGGACAGCTGGTCGGCGTGGACCCGCGCCGCCAGACCGTGCCCCTTCGCCGCAGCGAAGATGCGACGGGCCTCGTCGACCGAGAAGGCGCCTTCCTCGACGAAGACATCGCAGTAGTCGGCCAGGTGAGCAACGGCGGGAAGCATCTCCTCGATGACCAGGTCGACGTATCCGGCCGGGTCGCCGGAGTGCTCCGGAGGCAGGGCATGGGCGCCGAGAAAGGTGGTCTTCACGGTAACCGGCAACTCCTCCCCGATCCTCCTCGCCACCCGGAGCAGGAGCACCTCTGTTGCGGTGTCGAGCCCGTATCCGGACTTGATCTCCACCGTTGTCGTGCCTGCGGCGATCATCGTTCGCATCCGTCGCGCCGCGGTCTCGAACAGCTGTTCCTCGGTGGCGGTTCGGGTGGCCCGAACCGTGGAGAGGATTCCTCCGCCGGAAGCGGCGATCTCCTGATAGCCGACGCCGCTCATCTTCAGGGCGAACTCGTCGGCCCGATCGCCGCCAAAGACGAGATGGGTATGGGCGTCGACGAACCCGGGGATGACGGCCCGCCCCTGACAATCGATGTGGTTCGCACCGCGCTGTGGCGGGGCGTCCATTTCCGGCCCGGCGAAGACCACCGATCCATCCGTGACCTTCACCGCTGCCTGGGGGATGGGGAGGCCGATGTTGGTGGTCAGCTCGCCGATCCCGGTGAGAAGCAGATCGCTCACATGCCCGCCGCGTCGGCCAACGATCCGTCGTCGATGAGAGCGGTCACCTTCTCGATCTCGTCGCTGAGCGACCGGTCCTGATCGAGGGCGGGGACATGCTCCCGGATCAGCTCGACGACAGAGGCGACGCCGGTCCCAGGGCGTAGAGGCAGGCGATACTCGATCCCCTGGGTGGCGCACAGGATCTCGATGGCGACCACCCTACGGGCGTTGTCGATGACCTGGGAAAGCTTCTTCCCCGCCCCCCAGCCCATCGAGACGTGATCCTCCTGGTTCCCCGAGGTGGGGATGGTGTCCACCGAAGCCGGGTGGGAAAGCACCTTGTTCTCGGCGACCAGGGCCGCCTGGACGTACTGGGTGATCATGTACCCCGATTGGACTCCGGGATCCCGGGCCAGGAAGGCGGGAAGACCTCGGGATCGGGCCGGGTCGAGGAGTCGGTCGGTCCGTCGCTCCGAGATCGACCCCAGCTCGGAGACGGCGATGGCGGCGAAGTCCAGAACGAAGGCAAGCGCCTGACCGTGGAAGTTCCCCGCAGAGACCACCTCGCCTGTTTCCGGGAAGACGATGGGGTTGTCCACGACCGACGCCATCTCCCGGGACAGCACGTCCTCCATGTGGTCGAGGGTGTCGGCCACGGCCCCATGGACCTGTGGTGCGCAACGGAGCGAATAGGCGTCCTGGACGGCGTGATCGAAGTCGTCCTGATGGCTGGCGCCGATCTCGCTCTCTTCGATCAGGGCGGCGATACGACGAGCCGAGGCGATCTGGCCCGGGTGAGGACGGAGGAGGTGGATGTCCGCCCGGAAGGGGCGGGCGCTTCCCATCATCGCCTCGATGGTCAGGGCGCAGGCCACGTCGCAGGCGATGAGGAGTTGGCGCGCCTGGTGCAGGCCCAGGACCCCCATCGCGGTCATCCCCTCGGTCCCGTTGAGCAGGGAGAGACCCTCCTTGGCCTGAAGAGAGATCGGCTCCAGATCGATCTGCGAGGCGGGCACCACGTTCCCGTCGACCTTGACCTGCCCCTCGCCGATCATCGGCAGCGCCATGTGGGCAAAAGGTGCCAGGTCACCCGAGGCGCCCACCGAGCCCTGGGACGGGATCACCGGGAGGATGTCCCGGTCGAGCATCTCGAGGAGACGCTCCACTAACAGCGGGCGGACCCCGGAGTGGCCCTGGGCCAGCGACCGGGCCCGGAGGAGGAGGATGGCCCGGACCAACTCGTCGGGTATGGGCTCGCCCACCCCGGAGGCGTGAGAGCGGATCAGGTTGTACTGGAGCGACTCCGCCTCTTCTCGTCCGATGTCGGTCGAGGCGAGGGCGCCAAAGCCGGTGGTGATCCCGTAGACGACCTCGCCCGAGTCGACCGCGGCGTCGACCACGGCCCGAGCCGGCTCCATCCGCTCGGCCAGACCCGGGCCCGGGATGGCCCTTGCCCGGCGGTGGGCCACCTCGACCACCTGCCCCGGGGTGAGAGGGCCGCCGTCGACGATGATGTCGGTCACGTCGGTCACGCTACCGAGTCGATTCCGGGGAAGGAGCGACGGGGCGATACCGTTCAGGTCAGATGATGACCGACCTCACCCCCCTTCTCACCCAGCCGGGCGCCTCCGTCGCTGTGATCGGCGCCACCGATCGTCCTGGCAAGTACGGCGGGATCATCTACCGCGACCTGAAGCGAAAGGGGTACGTGGTCTTCGCGGTCAACCCCTACCGGGAGACAGTCGACGGGGACCCGTGCTGGAAAACGGTGAAAGACCTGCCGGAGACTCCGACCATCGCCGATTTCGTGATCCCGGCCCGACGCGGTCTCCAGGTCCTCGACGAGTGCGAGGAGGCCGGGATCCTCAACATCTGGCTCCAGCCCGGAGCCGAGTCGCCCGAGCTGATCGAGAAGCTGGAAGCCGGGCCCTTCACCTGGCTGGCCCACGCCTGCATCATGGTGCGGGC
>DATHUL010000090.1:0-2806 GCA_035462285.1 Acidimicrobiia bacterium | reverse complement strand
CGGGAGTACTGGATGTCGGCGCCGGGAGCGACCGTTAGGCGTCTTCCCGGCTATCCCGAGGCCGAGGAGGCGAGACGCTGTCTTCCCGACCCCGGGTGACACGTTCCTCGTGATCGACCGCTGACGCTACGATTCGGTATCCACAACTCGGGCTGTGGCGCAGCTTGGTTAGCGCGCTTGACTGGGGGTCAAGAGGTCGGAGGTTCAAATCCTCTCAGCCCGACCATCGACACTGCTCCGTTCCTCAGCGGTCACATCACGTTGCGTTGTGGGCTGCGGACTCCGTTGAGGAGGAGGTAGCCGATCATCCAGAACTCCCCGATGGTGGCGGGGAGGGGAAGCCCCTCGACCAGCCAAACCGGGGCGTCGACGACGCCGTGCCCCACGAATGCGCTCAACACGTAGCCGACACCGCCCAATACGAGGATCCGGCCGAGCCATTCGGGCATCAGACCCGAGCTGGACGCGATGTGACCCATCGGGATCAGCCAGAGACCGAAGAAGAGCGATCCGACGCCCCAACTGCCCGAGCTGAGCTGGTACAGCAGCTGCACCGTGCCGGCCGGATCGCCACCGGGGGCGAGGCCGAAGTCGCTCGACACTGCCAGCGCAGTGGCCGTGAACCCGGCGCTGGCCATGATGGCGACGGCGTTCATCATGCCGAAGACGGCGAGCGCCCAGGCCGCGCTGCCGTTGACCGATCGGAACAGCTTGTAGAACCAGACCGCGGCAAGCGCCTGGGTCACCACCAGCCCCAGCTCCAGAGCGAGCCCGGCACGAGCGAGCCCGGCGCGGTCGATCAGGTTGGCCAGCGTCGCCGCCGGATCGCCCTCGACATGGATCGAGGGACGAACCAGCAGGAATCCGACCCCTCCGGTGATGGCCAGCGCCAGATACCAAAGCCCTGCCACCCGGGCCGTCCTACGCAGAGCCGAAAACGTTGTCGGGCTTCTCTCCTCCTCGTTGGCCCCCACTCTCCTCAGGGCGGCAGCATCGGCCAAGGTCATCTCACTCATCTCGGTCTCTCCGTTCGTACAGCGTAAGTTAACGGGAGCGAAGATAGCCTTACACGATAAGAACTGTCAAGGCGAGGTGTCAGACCGTGGCCCTGGTCGAATGGAGTTCGGCGGCGATCTCTGCGGCCCAACTGTCTATGACGGGCCAGTCGCGAAAGTCACCGGAAGGCATCCAGTCCTTGTTGGCCGGCATCTTGCGTAGCAACTTTTCCCCGATCCCGATCGGAGGGGCGTCAGGGTCCCAGGCTCCGAAGAAGACCTTGGTCCCGCGGGGACGGATCAAGGGCTCGAGCTCGGCGAACTCCTTTGGGCGGGATGCCTCGAAGACGTCGTTCCCCTCCTCGTCGACGAGGTCGGTGCCGAGCGGGCCGCTGCTGAAGAGCCAGACCGGCCGCTCCCGGAGGAGGGCGCGATGGCGTTTGGCAAAGAGGGTGGCCTCTTTGAGCCAGTGATACATGTAGGCGGCACTTCCGATGACAAAGGCGTCGTATCCGGATGGGTCACCGACGTCGTTCACCGGTGAGACATCGGCGGAGAGACCCGAGCTGCGCAAGCCGTCCCCGATCCGCTCGGCGATCCCGGTTGTTGCCCCGTGACGACTGGCATAGGCGACGAGGACTCTCATTCCGACTCCCTTCTCTTGTGTGCTCGTTGCTCCCCCGACTGGGATCCTCCCGCGATCCTCGGTCCGCAGATCGGCTGGCAGCAAGAGGCTTTGGTCCCGAAACCGGGGCTGGAGCCCGCGGTGATCCCCGGCACGCCGGCGGGCTCTAGATTCGTGGTCCCCGACAGGAGTCCCATGAACGACGAACGCTCCGCCGTATTCCACCGACATGCCGGCTGACCTGATCGTGAAGGGCGGACTGGTGGTGAGTCCCGAGGGAAGACGCCGGGCCGATCTCGGCGTCTCCGCCGGCCGGGTCGTCGCGGTCGGCGAGCTCGAGAGGGAAGGAAGGATGATCGACGCCTCCGGGCTTCTCGTCCTGCCCGGGATGGTCGACACCCATGTCCATCTGATGGACCCGGGCCCCACCGAGCGCGAGGACTTCCCCACCGGCACCCGGGCCGCATCCGTGCGCGGCGTGACCACCATCGTCGAGCACACCCACGCCCACCCAGTGCGGCGCCCGGACGATCTCGCCGAGAAGCGGTCTCACCTCGAGGGGCGGGCCAACATCGACTTCGGGCTTGCCGCCCACCTCTGGCCCGACGATGTCGCGGGAATGGTCTCGATGTGGGAGGCGGGGGTGGCCTTTTTCAAGATGTTCACCTGCACCACTCACGGCGTTCCCGGGCTCGACGCTGCCTCGGTCGACGCCGCACTGAGAACGCTGGCCGGGTTCGGAGGCAGGGCGCTGGTCCACTGCGAGGACGAGTCGTTGACCGCCCGGGCGGAGAAGACCCTGAAGGAGAGCGGGCGGGTCGATCCCGCCCTGCTCACCGAATGGCGATCGCGTGAGGCCGAGCTGGTCGCCGTCGCCTCGGTCTCTGTGCTGGCCCTCGCCCGCGGGGCGACAGTGACCCTGGCCCATGTCTCCAATCCGATGGCCGCGGCGATCGTTTCGACGGCACGGGGCCAGGGGGCCGATCTCGCCGCCGAGGCTTGCCCGCAGTACTTCGCCCTGGATGAGGAGGAGGTGGTCGAGTGCGGGCCGTTGCGGAAGTTCACCCCTCCAGCTCGGATCAGGTCCGAGGAGGAGCGCGCTTCGATGTGGGCCACCTTGCGTGATGGAGGCTTCTCGCATATCGCCACCGACCACGCACCTTCGACGCTGGAACAGAAGTCCCAG
>DATHUL010000089.1:0-11687 GCA_035462285.1 Acidimicrobiia bacterium | reverse complement strand
AGTCTGCAGACCGGCGTCGCCGACCAGGCGTCGGCCGCCCTGGCATCGGTCGCCTCCGATCTCGAGGTGGTTCAGATCGGGTATCTCGATGCGCTGCGCACCGGCAACCGGACAATGGCGGTCGAGGTCCTGGGCAACCTGCGCGCCGACCTCCTGGCGGTCAGACAGGCGATGCTCGCCGACATCAGCGACATCTCCGTCTCTGTCTCGGATCAGATCGGCGACGCCATGGACAAGCTGGATCCTCTACTCGGCTGACTCCAGGGCTGCTACTTCCTTCTCGAAATCGGCGGCATCCTGGAAGTCTTTGTAGACGGAGGCAAAGCGCAGATACGCCACTTCGTCGAGGGCACGGAGACGCGCCAGCACCTGGGCGCCGATGTCCTCGGAGCTGACCTGCCCCCCTCCAACCCTGAGCGAGGTCTCCACCTCCTCCCCCAGCCGTCTGATCGACGAGTCCGACACCGGACGATCGGCCAGAGCTGCCGATATCCCGGCGACCAATTTGGCGGTGGAGAACTGCTCGAGCCGTCCGTCCCGCTTCCGTACCATCAGTTGGGGCTCGACCCGCTCGTAGGTGGTGAAGCGCTGGGCACAGCCCTCGCATTCACGACGTCGTCGTATCGCCTGCCCCGATTCGGCGGGGCGACTGTCGATGACGCGGGTGTCGGGCGAACCGCAAACCGGACAGAGCATGGAGGCCAGCGTAAACCTTCGAGCCGAGCTCTGGGCGGCCCGATCAGGCCTCGCCAAGCCGGTACACCGCCTCGTCGACCTCCTCGCCGCGTGCGTTGGCGAATTCGCGCTCGACTCCGATCAGACGAAAACCACACTTTTCCAGAACCCTGATCGACCCCGGGTTGTCCACCGCAACCCTGGCGAACAAGGGGCGCTCCGACACCTGTTCGAGGAACATCGACAGAGCAGCGGTGGCGATTCCCTCGCCCCAGTGGGGGCGGGCCACCCCGTAGGCGATCTCCGGCTCGCCATACCACCGGTGACAGGAGACGCTGCCCACCACCTCGTCCCGAAGCAGGATCGTGCGCAGTACCAGGGATGTGTCGGCCATGATCCTGCGCCACCGGTCGTCGAAGGCATCACGATCGGAAGGATCCTTCGGGGTGAAGGCGGCCATGTGATTGGCGACATCGTCCTGCTGCTGATCAAAGAAGATGAGAAGATCGGACTCGATCACCGGGCGCAGTCGAACGTCGGGCATCGGCTCACGGTAGGCCCCGCTCATCCCGCCGGGACGAGTAGGACCTGACCGGGGAAGATCGAGCCGGGATCGATCCCGCTGAGGCGGGCGATGTCGGTTACCAGACGTCTGACGTCATCGCCAGGCTCGGCTCGGCTCGAGGCGATGCCCCACAGTGTGTCACCCGATTCGACCACGTATTCGACCGGCGGGTGCGAAGGGCTGTCGGCCCCGGCCGAGCCACCGATCACGAGGAAGACCACGCAGACGACTGCGAGAAGCAAGGACAGCCGGACGGACAGCTGAAGCTTTGCCGTCTGCATTGGTCTTCCTCCTTGATCGGGGCCTTTGCCGGGTTGCTGGATGCAGTCCGTTGTCGAACATGCGTTCGCCACTATACCGAACGGATGTTCGATGTCAAGCCGAGCGATCCGGCCCCCGAACAGATGTTTGGTTCCGAACTCCTGTTCGATTAACCTGGGAACTATCGGAGTCCAACGAGGAGTCCCGGAAGGAGTCACGGTGCTCAGCGAACGTCAACAACAGGTGCTCGACTACATACGGAAGACCGTGGCCGAACGAGCCTATCCCCCGTCGGTGCGGGAGATCGGCGAGGCGGTCGGTCTCTCCTCGCCGTCTACGGTCCACTCCCATCTCTCCGCACTGGTCAAGGCGGGGGCGATCAAGCGCGACCCGACCAAGCCCCGGGCGATCATGATCGTGGAGGACGCCCAGCCGGTCGCTGGCGTCCCGCTGCCGGACCGGGTCAGGGAAGTGCCGATCCTGGGGCGGATCGCCGCCGGTACCCCGATCCTTGCCGCCGAGCACGTCGAGGAGATCCTGGTCCTGCCGGTGGACCTGGTCGGCAACGACCCTGTCTTCCTGCTCGAGGTCAAAGGCGACTCGATGATCGAGGCCGGGATCTTCGAAGGCGATCTGGTCGCGGTGCGCAGCCAGAAGGATGCCCGCGACGGCGAGATCGTCGCCGCGCTCATCGACGGCGAGGAGGCGAGTGTCAAGCGTCTCCGTCGCCGCGACGGAAAGGTGATCCTCGAGTCAGCCAATCCCGCTTACGAGCCGATGGTGTTCAGCGATGGCGTCGAGATCGTGGGCAAGGTGGTCAGCGTTCTGCGCCGCTATCCCTGACCGAACACTCCCCTGAACACATATTCGGCGGGGCCGGTCAGCCAGGCCACCTTGTCCCTGATCTCTACCTGCCCCACCCCGCCGGGCACGTTGACCTTGATCTCTCCGTCGGCGCCGTCGAGGGCGACCGCGGCCGCCGCCACCATCCCGGTTCCGCAGGCCAGTGTCTCCCCGACACCGCGCTCCCACACCCTCATCGTCACCTCTCCCTCGCCCAACGTGATCAACTCGACATTGCACCCGGCGTCGAAGCCTGCCTCGGCGGCGACCAGGGGGCCGATCCGCCTCAGGTCGATCGAGGCGAGATCGTCGACCACACGCACCGCATGGGGGTTGCCGGTGTCGACCAGCCGGTACAGCGCCCCGTCGATCGTCTCGGCTCCCTCGATGAGGGCGGGACCTATCTCGACCTCCACCAGATGCTCGCCGACCCGCACTGTTCGCACCCCGGCCGGGGTGTCCACCTCGAACTGGGCAGAGTCGACCCAGCCCTTGTCGAAGGCATAGCGGGCGACACAGCGGAGACCGTTGCCGCACATCTCCGCCGAGCTTCCGTCGGCATTCCAGTAGTCCATCACGATCGGGGTGCCGGGCGATATCACCAGGACACCGTCGGCACCGATCCCGAACCTGCGGTCACAAAGACGGACCACCTCACCGGCCTCGGGCCTGACCGGTCCCTCGATCACGACGAAGTCGTTGCCGAGGCCCTGCATCTTGGTGAACTGGTAGCGACTCAGTCGAAGGTCTCCATGACCCGCTTCGTTCGCTGCTCGATGTCCTCGATCCACGGTATCCAGCGTATCCGAGGATCACGTTGAAACCATGTGCGTTGTCTCCGGGCCAACTTCTTGGTGTTGGCCGCGGCCCGGTCGAACGCGGTGTCCAGCGAGATGTCGCCGGCCAGCGCGTCGAGGATCTCCCGATAGCCCACCGCGTTGCGAGCGGTTCTCCCCAGCCGCCGGGACAGGGACCGGACCTCCTCGACCAGGCCGCCGCGTCTCATCGATGCGAGACGCTGGTCGACGCGCTCTTCCAGCTCACCACCGGGGTCCACTCCGACCGCTTCGAATTCGATCTCGGGGACATAGCGCCGCACGTCCTCGGCCTGGGCGGATTGCGACCGGGCGCTCGGCGTCTCCCCGGTCAGCAGGTGGATCTCGAGCGCGCGCACCACTCGCCTCCGATTGGCCAGGTCGACATGGGCCCCGGACTCCGGGTCGGCGGCGAGGAGCTCGTCCACCAGAGTCTCCGTGTCCCGCTCCTCCAGCTCGGCCCGAAGCGGGCCGTCGGTGGGTGCGAAGCTCATCGGGTCGACCAGGGCCCGAAAATGGAGCCCGGACCCGCCCGCGATGACCACGACCGGCGCCGCGGTTCCTTCCAGCACCTCCCGTCCGAGACGACGAAAGCTGGCCACGGAGAACTCCTCTTCGGGTTCGGCCACATCGATCAGATGATGCGGGATCCCCCGCCGTTCCAATATCGTCGGCTTGGCGGTGCCGATGTCCATCCCCCGGTACACCTGCATCGAGTCGACCGACACGATCTCGCCGTCGAAGTGCTCGGCCAGTCGCACCGCCACTTCGCTCTTGCCCGAGGCGGTGGGCCCGAGCAGGGCCAGGACCCTGGTCAGACGGGACTCCCCACCAGGTGATGCTGATGTGCGGCGTCGACGACGACACTGAGGAAAGTTCCCGCCCGATGCTCTCCGGCAACATGTACCACCTTGCCGGTTCGGGTCCTAGTGGTGGCGATCTCGGGGATCTTGCGGGACGGGCCTTCGCTGAGGACCTCCACTCTCTTGCCGACCATCTCGGCGTTCTTCTCCTCGGAGATCCGGTTCTGTACCTCGACCAGCCGGGCGAAGCGATCCTTGATCACGTCCTCGGGCACGAACTGCTCGGACAGCTCGGCCGCAGCGGTGCCCGGACGCGGGGAGAAGATGAACATGAAGGCGTGGTCGAATCTGGCTTCCTCCACCACCTCGAGCGTCAGCTCGAAGTCTTCCTCGCTCTCCCCGGGGAATCCCACGATGACGTCGGTGGACACCGCCAATCCGGGAATGACCTCCCTGGCCATGCCCAGACGCTCCAGGTACTTGCGCCGGTTGTAGCCGCGGTGCATCGCCCGCAGCATCCGGTCAGAGCCCGACTGAAGGGGGAAATGGAGATGCTCGCACACCGCCTCGGTCTCGGCCATGGCGATGGCCACGTCCTCACGGAAGTCGTTGGGATGCGGGCTGGTGAATCTGACCCGACGGATGCCCTCCACCTCCCCGACCCGACGGAGGAGCTCGCCAAATATCGGTCGTCGCCTCCCGTCGAGGGCAAGGTCGCGCCCGTAGGTGTCGACGTTCTGCCCGAGAAGCGTCACCTCGACCACTCCGTCGGCGGCGAGTCGCTCCACCTCACTCACGATATCGCCGGGACGGCGGGAGACCTCCACCCCCCGCACCGAGGGCACGATGCAGAATGTGCAGCTGTTGTTGCACCCCACCTGGATCGTCACCCAGGCCGAATGCTCCAGCTCCCGCTTGACCGGAAGTGACGAGGGCATCGCCTGCAGCTCGTCGACGACCTCGGTGATCGGGCCCCAGTTCTCGGCGTGATCCATCAGGTCGAGCACCCGATCGAGGTTGTGGGTGCCCATCACCACGTCGACCCATGGCGCCCGCTCCCGGATCATCTCCCGATCCTTCTGGGCGGCGCAGCCCCCGACCACCAGCATCATCTCCGGGTTCGAGTCCTTGATCGCCTTGAGCTGGCCCAGGTTCCCGTACATCCGGTTGTCGGCGTTCTCCCGGATGGTGCAGGTGTTGACGTAGACCACGTCGGCCGAGTCGAACCCTTCGGCCGGTCTCATCCCGTCGATCTCGAAGAGCCCGGCGATCCGCTCCGAGTCGTGCTCGTTCATCTGACACCCGAAGGTGCGGATGAAGTAGCGCCGGCCGGTCGGCGTGGGCCGGCGGCGCGCCGGTTGGCGCAGGGGCGGGGTCGGAAGCGATACGACCTGGGTCATGGCTGCATCCTCAGCGTGCGTAGTCGGTGGCCCGGAACTCCCGGATCACCGTGACCTGGATCTGACCCGGGTACTGGAGGTCTTCTTCGAGCTTACGTGCGATCCGGCGTGACAACTCGCGCGCCTCGAGATCGGACACGTCACCCGGATCCACCACCACCCGGACCTCGCGACCCGCCTGGAGGGCGAACACATGGTCGACGCCGGGGAACTCCATGGCCAGCGTCTCCAGCCGTTCCAGTCGTTTCACGTAACCCTCGAGGGTCTCCCTACGGGCACCGGGACGGGCCGCCGACACCGCGTCGGCGGCCTGGACGATCACGGCCAGCACGGTTCTCGGCTCCACCTCGTTGTGATGGGCTTCGATCCCATGCACCACTGCCGGGTCCTCGTCGAAGCGGCGGGCGATCTCGGCCCCGATCAGCGCATGGGAGCCCTCGACTTCATGGGTCACCGCCTTGCCCAGGTCGTGGAGAAGGGCAGCCCGCTTCACCGGCGCCGGGTCGATGCCCAACTCCGAAGCGAGCATGGAGGCGATGTGCGCCGTCTCGACCAGATGGTTGAGCACGTTCTGACCGTACGAGGTGCGGTACTTGAGACGACCCATCAGGGTGACGATCTCCGAGTGCATCCGAGACACGCCGGCTTCGACCAGGGCCCACTCGCCGGCGTCCCGCACGCTCTGCTCCACCTCGGCTCGAGCCTTCTCGTAGGCCTCCTCGATAGAAGCGGGATGGATCCGCCCGTCGGCGACCAGCTTCTCCAGTGTTATCCGGGCCACCTCGCGACGCACCGGGTCGAAAGAGGAGACCGACACCGCTTCGGGTGTGTCGTCGACGATGAGGCTGGTGCCGGTGACCGATTCCAGGTGTCGGATGTTGCGGCCCTCACGACCGATTATGCGGCCCTTCATGTCGTCGCTGGGGAGCTGGATCACCGAGACCGTGGTCTCCGTGACGACCTCCGAAGAGAGACGCTGGATCGCTGTGGCCAGGATCCGCCTCGCCCTGCGGTCGGCCTCCTCGCGCGCCTTGATCTCCAGATCGCGCACCACGATCATCGCCTCACGCCGCGCCTCGTCCTCCACCTGGGCCAGCATCTCGGTCTTGGCCGTGTTCACGTCGATCCCGGCCATCTGCTCCAGCCGGAACCGAGCCTCCTCCTTGAGCCGTTCCAGATCTCCCCGATCCTCGTTCAGCTCCTCCTCCCGGTCGATCAGCATCTTCTCCCGGTGGGCGAGATTGGAGGCCCTCTGGTCCAGCGTCTCCTCACGCTGGCCGAGTCTCGACTCCAAATTGGAGAGCTCCAGCCGACGGTGGGCAAGATTGGCCTCTTCGCGCTCCCGATACGCCTCCGCCTTGGCCCTGGCCTCCTCCTCCGCCTTTGACAGCATGCGCTGGGCATCGAGACGGGCCGAGGTGACCATGCCCTCTGCGGAGACCGCGTCCCGCTCCCGACGTCGGGCGATGGCGAGACGGGCGAGCAGGTATCCGAAGCCGAGACCGATGACGACCCCCAGAACGGTGAGCCCGATCACCACGGTGTTTTCCATCGCGGTCCCTTCCCCCGGGCCGGAGACAGAATGTGCCGGGACCCTCTATCCGAGAGGCCCGGCACACGAACGAAGCTCACTAACGACGTCGGGTGGTCACCCGTGTGTCCGTTGGCTCCTTCTGATCACGTCTTCTTCCCGGTTGCAGTTCAGAGTTGTGTTCGTGTGAGCCATCGATCCTACACGCGGATCGCGAAAGCAGAACATCTACTCCTCGCCGCCGGTCTGCTCCTCGCCTGCGCTCACCTCTTGCTCCGTCTCGGGCCTCTCCGTCTCGGGCGTCTCCCCGTCAGGTGTGTCACCGAGCCCGACCAGCTCGTAGACCTTGGCCTGGAGTTGCATCGCCACCTCGGGGTTCTCCCGAAGAAAGCGCTTGGCGTTCTCCCGTCCCTGGCCCAACTGGTCGTCGTCGAAGGTGAACCAGGCGCCACTCTTGTTGACCACCCCATGCTCGACCGCCACGTCGAGAAGACTCCCCTCGCGTGAGATCCCCTGCCCGAACATGATGTCGAACTCGGCGAGACGGAACGGCGGCGCCATCTTGTTCTTGGCCACCTTGACCTTGACCCGGTTGCCCACGCTGTCGGTCCCGTCCTTGATGGTCTCGATGCGACGGATGTCGAGACGGACCGAGGAGTAGAACTTGAGGGCGCGCCCCCCGGGGGTGGTCTCAGGTGATCCGAACATCACACCTATCTTCTCCCTGAGCTGGTTGATGAAGACCGCGGTCGTCCTCGACTTGTTCAACGTCCCGGCGAGCTTGCGCAGCGCCTGGGACATGAGCCGGGCCTGGAGACCGACGTGGGTGTCACCCATCTCCCCCTCGATCTCGGCCCGGGGCACCAGGGCGGCCACCGAGTCGATGACCAGCACGTCGAGGGCGCCGGAGCGGATCAGCATGTCGGCGATCTCCAGCGCCTGCTCCCCGGTGTCGGGCTGGGAGATGAGCAGCTCGTCGACGTCGACCCCGATCGCCTTGGCGTAGACCGGGTCGAGGGCGTGCTCGGCGTCGATGAAGGCGGCGATCCCCCCGTTGCGTTGCGCCTCGGCCACGATGTGAAGGGCGAGACTGGTCTTCCCCGAGCTCTCCGGCCCGTACAACTCGACGATCCGCCCCCGGGGCACCCCGCCGATGCCCAGGGCGAGGTCGAGGGAGAGGGCGCCTGTGGAGATGACGTCGACCTTGCGGTTGGCCGCCTCTCCCATCTTCATGATCGCCCCCTTGCCGAACTGACGCTCGATCTGGCTGACCGCCATGTCCAGGGCTTTGTCTCGTTCCATCTTCGACTCCTTCCTCGAGTCCCCTCTCAACGGGTCCCTATGACGGTCAAAACGTAGATGCCGGCTGTGACAGAAATCCTGTGGGGCTCCTGTCCCATCGGATACTAGACCGAACAGATGTTCGTGATGGTGATTTACCCTCGCAAGGGGAATGTCTCCAGGGGCTCGTACCAGACCCCGCGACCGGGATGGGAGCGATAGACCACGATCGAGCGGCACCGCCATCCGATACCGGCGACGCCCGACCCTTCGATCCGACCGGTCACGTCCTCCGGGGGCCGCACCCGGCTCAAGGTGAGGTGGGGGCGAAAGGGCCGCTCCTCCGGAGCGAAGCCCGCCACCTGGGCCGCCTCCTCCGTCTCGGTGGCCAACTCACCGAGCCGATCCCGGCCCTTGGTCACGGCGAGCCATATGACCGTCGCGCTTCGGGGCCGGGGGAAGGCCCCCATCTCCCCGAGCTCGATCTCGAACTCGGGCCCGAGCAAGACCTGGTCGAGTGCGGCGAGGAACCTCTCGTAGGCGACCTGGTCGGTTGTCCCGAGGAAACGAAGCGTGATGTGCCAGTTCTGTGGTGGCACCGCTTTTCCCGGCACGGCCTTGGGCCCGAGACGGTCGGCCAGGGCCATCCGAACCTCATCCGGCAGGGGCACCGCCACGAAGAGACGACCTATCCGTCCTTCCACCAGTTCCCGATCAGGGCAAGCCGGGTCAACTGGAGGGCAGCGGCGGTGGCGTAGGTGCGGACTCGCTCCCGGTCCCCGGTGAACCTGAACTCCCGGGCCCGTGCCTCGTCGGGGGTGGCCACCCCGATGATCACGGTCCCCACCGGCTTCTCCAACGGCTCGGGCCCGGCGGAGCCGGTGACTGACACGGCCACGTCGACGCCGAGGAGTGTTTGCGCCCCCCGGGCCACGGCGAGGGCTGTCTCGACGGTCACCACCTGGCTGACGTCGGCCACGCCGAGCAGCTTCTGCTTCAACTCGGAGTCGTAGGCGACCAGACCGCCTTTGACCACTGCCGACGAGCCGGGGAGATCGGTGAGACGGGCCGTGACCATGCCCCCGGTCATCGACTCGGCGGTGCCGATGGTGTACTCCAAGTCCGAGAGCAGCCTCAACAGGACCCGTTCGATGGTCTCGTCGTCGGTGCCGAAGACGCTCTCCCCCAGTCTCGACCTCACTTCGTTCTCCATCGGCTCGATCAGACGGCGCGCCTCGGGCGCTGTCGCCGCCTTGGCCGTGACGCGGAGCTTGATCTCGGAGTTCGAGGCGAGGAAGGCGAGCGAGGGGTTGATCGACCCGGTGTAGAGGTCGTCGAGCATCTCGGCGACCTCCGACTCGGGTCGGCCCCAGGTGCGGAGAAGACGGCTGGCTATCACCTGCTCGTCGACGGAGGCGGCCGCCAGCCGCGGCAACACCTCGGCCAAGAGCAGGTGCTCCATCTCGGCGGGCACCCCGGGGACGCAGAAGATCAGCTTCCCCTCGTGCTCTACGACCAGGCCGGGGGCGGTCCCCCTCGGGTTGGGAAGCAGCTCGGCGCCCTCTGGATGAGACGCCTGGCGCAGATTGCTCTCCGGCATCTCACGCCCCCGTCGCGCCCACCATTCCCGCAGGTGATTGGCGTACTCCTCGCTGAACACCATCTCCCGCCCGGTGACGGCACACACCGCCTCCCGGGTGATGTCGTCCTGGGTGGGGCCGATCCCACCGGTGATCACCACTGCATCGGATCGATCGAGCGCGGTCCCGATCGCAGAGGAGATCCTCTCCAGGTTGTCCCCCACCGTCTGCTGGTAGTGGGCGTCGAAGCCGCGCTCGGCCAGGGCAGCCCCCATGGTGGCGGTGTTCGAGTTCACGATCTGGCCCAGGAGCAGCTCGGTCCCCACCGCGATGACCTCGACGATCATGATCCAGGTCCCTGGTGCCGGGTACCGGGTATCGAGACAGCCTCCATGTCGGGGCCGAAGACACCGATGTACTCGACCTCGACCCACTCCCCCACCCCGCCCCGGTCCAGTCGGATCACGCCGTCGATCTCGGGGGCCTGACGATGGGAGCGCCCGACGGGCACCCCGTCCTCGATCTGATCGACCAGGACCCTGTCGGTCCGCCCCAGCCATCCGGTGTGACGCGACTCGGTGACCTCCTCCTGGATCGCGGAGAGATGACGGAGCCGCTCCATCGTCTCCTCCCGCGCCACCTGTCCTTCCATCTCCGCCGCCGGCGTCCCGGGCTCGGCCGAGTAGGGGAAGAACCCGGCCCAGTCGAGTCCCGCCGCCGAGAGGAACTCGGACAGCTCGTCGACATGGGCTTCGGTCTCACCTGGGAAGCCGACGATGAACGACGACCGGAGGGCGGCGCCGGCGTCGAGGGCGCGGATCCGCTCCACCAGGGCGGTGTGCTTCTCCAGGTTCCCCGGTCGCTTCATCTTGCGCAGCAACGGGCCGGAGACATGCTGGAGCGAGAGATCGAAATAGGGGGCGACCACCGGGTTGGACACCATCTCGGCGAGAAGACGCTCGTTGATCTCCCTGGGGTGGAGATAGAGGAGCCGGAGCCGTTCCAGCCCGGGTATGTCGGATACGAAAACGAGCAGCTCGGGGAGACCGCCGGGAGCACCGATGTCACGCCCGTAAGCCGCCAGGTCCTGGGCCACCAGCACCACCTCGCCGACCCCGGACCCGACCAGACCCGTGATCTCGTCCCTGACCTCGACCGGGGGGCGGGACCGCTGCTTTCCCCTGATCGCGGGGATGGCGCAGAAGGTGCAAGGCTTGTCACATCCTTCCGCCACCTTGACATAGGCATAGGGAAGGTCGGAGACGGGCCGGCCGGTGGCGTGAAGGATGTCCATCACCGGGCGTCTGACCAGGTCGACCGGTTGCCAACGGGTGAGCCGATCGAGGACTCCGACCAGCTCACCGTACCGGTCGATCCCTAGCACGGCATCGACCTCGGGCAGCGCCTGCTCCACCTCGGAGCCGAAGCGTTGGGCCATGCAACCGATCACCACCGAGTTGGCCCCGGGCCGTTTCCGGTCCTCCAAGTCGAGGATCACCTCGACCGACTCCTCCCTCGCCTCCTCGATGAAGGCGCAGGTGTTCACCATCACCACATCGGCCTCCTCGGGGCGGGTCGCCCAGCCGTAGCCGGCCTCTGAGAGCATGGCGGTGAGCTTCTCCGAGTCGACCTGGTTCTTGGCGCACCCGAGCGTGCTCAGCCAGATGGTGGGAGCGGGCATGGCGTGAGGATAGGAAGCGCCCGCCTCTTGGGTGACACCGGCATCGGCACTGCCGCTACTCCCGTGACGTCTCGACCACCGTGAGCAGATGCCCGGAGCCGACGGCGTCGGCGAGTGTGTTCCAGGTTGCCGTGCTCACCCCGCCGTCCTCCTCGATCTCGGCGCAGGCGAGGTGGACCGCGTCGACCAGGGCACCGAGGGAGTGGTCGAGCTCGTGGGCTTGGGCCACCGCGATTCGGGCGTCGGCGACGT
>DATHUL010000088.1:0-6790 GCA_035462285.1 Acidimicrobiia bacterium | reverse complement strand
GGGACAAGGGCCGCGTCTACAAGGACTTCAAGGTGCTCCCCGACTCCTGGGGGGCGGCCACCCCTCTATCCAACTTCGAGGCGAACAAGGACAACCGGGATGTGGACGACCCGTCGATCACGGTGCGGCTCGAGGTCCTCGACGGTCCGGGCCCGGTCGTTGCCGGCGACTACCTGCTCATCAGGACCACGACGCCCTGGACCCTCCCCGGAAACCTCGCCGTCGCCGTCGGCGAGGACCACGTCTACGTCCGGGTCGCCGACGACGGCGAGCATTACTGGATCGCCAAGGAACGGGCTGCCGCCGTATTCGGCGAGGACCACCTGGTGATCAGCGAAGCCAAGGGGTCCGAGATCGTAGGGGTCACCTACCAGCCCCCGTTTCACCATTTCGCCGGGGAACGTGATCAGGGTGCCTTCCGCATCATCCCCTCCGAGGAGGTCACCGTCGACGAAGGCACCGGGCTGGTGCACATGGCGCCGGCCTACGGCGAGGCCGACTTCTACGCCCTCAAGGCGGCCGGGATCACGACGCTGGTCGATCCGGTCGACGCCGAGGGTGCCTTCACCGACGAGGTTCCCGAGGTGGCCGGGGTCAACGTCAAGGAGGCCGACGCCACCCTGATCCGACTTCTGCGCGATTCCGGCAAGCTGGTCCACTCCGCCCGCATCACCCACTCCTACCCCTTCTGCGAGCGAACCGGCACCCCGCTCATATACACGGCGATCCCGACCTGGTTCATCCGGGTCGAGGAGATCAAGGACCGGATGGTGGAGATAAACGACACCATCCATTGGGTGCCCGACTACGTGGGGACCCGGCGCTTCGGCAACTGGCTGGAGAACGCAAGGGACTGGGCGGTGAGCCGCAACCGCTATTGGGGCTCGTGCATCCCGGTATGGGAGTGCACCGGATGCGAGGAGTCGGTGGCCGTGGGTTCCCTCGACGAGCTGGAGACGCTGTCCGGGCAGCGGCCCGACGACCTGCACAAACACGTCGTCGACGAGATCGTCTGGCCCTGCCGATCGTGTCAGGGCTCGATGATCCGGGTCCCCGAGGTGCTGGACGGGTGGTTCGAGTCGGGATCGATGCCGTACGGGATGCTCCACTACCCGTTCGAGAACGCCGATCGCTTCCAGGCCGCCTTCCCGGCCAAGTTCATCGCCGAGGGCCTCGACCAGACACGGGGGTGGTTCTACACCCTGATCGTGCTTTCCACCGCACTGTTCGACAAACCCGCCTTCGAGAACTGCGTGGTCAACGGGCTGATCCTGGCCGAGGACGGTCGCAAGATGTCGAAGAGCCTGAAGAACTACCCCGACCCTTCCGGGATCTTCGAGGAGATGGGAGCCGATGCGCTCCGCGCTTTCCTGATCAACTCGCCGGTGCTGAGGGCGGAGCCGCTCCGCTTCAGCAGTGACGGAGTGGCCGAGGTGGTGCGGACGGTGCTGCTTCCGATGTGGAACACCTACAGTTTCTTCACCACCTATGCCGAGGCCGACGGGATCACCACGTCCGACCTCTACGCGGCGCCACCGCCGGGGGACCGGCCCGAGATGGACCGATGGATCCTCTCCGTGCTGCAGAGCCTGGTCGCCGAGGTCAACGCGCAGATGGAGGGCTACTACCTCTACAACGTGGTGCCCCCCACCCTCGGCTTCATCGACCATTTGACCAACTGGTACGTGCGCCGATCCCGGCGTAGGTTCTGGCGCGCCCGGGGCGAGTCGGGTGAAGGAGACGCCGACAAGCTGGCCGCCTTCGCCACCCTCTACCAGGTCCTCACCACCTTCATCGAGGTCCTCGCCCCGGTCCTGCCCTTCATAACCGAGCACCTCTACCAGGACCTGGTGGCCCGTCATCGCCCCGATGCCCCGACCAGTGTCCATCATCGCGATTTCCCCGATGCCGACGAAGCATTGATAGACCCCGGGCTGGAGCGGGCGATGGGAGTGGTGAGAGACGTGGTCAGGCTCGGTCGCAATCTCCGCAAGCGGGAGGGGCACCGGGTCCGCCAGCCGCTCTCCCGTCTCACCGTGCTCACCCGGGATCCCGTGGTGGGAGCGGCCGTCGCCAACCATATCGGGGTGATCGCCGAGGAGCTCAACGTCAAGGAAGTGATCACCTCGGCCGACGAGGCGGAGCTGGTCTCTTTGTCGGCCAAGGCCAACTTCCGCATCCTCGGACAGGTCCTCGGTGCCCGGATGCCCGAGGTGGCTGCCGGGATCGCGGCTTTGGGCCAGGACGAGTTGGAGACCCTTCTCGGCGGAGGGGCGGTGACCGTGGCCGGCCACCGGATCACCCAAGAGGACCTCGTCGTCGAACGCACCCCCAAGGAGGGGACTGTGGTAGAGACAGGGACAGACCTCGCCGTCGTACTCGATACCAGGATCACCGATGACCTGCTCCTGGAAGGCTTGGCCCGTGAGATCATCAGCCGGGCGCAGAGGATGCGGCGGGATGCCGGGCTCGACGTCACCGATCGCATCGAGATGAGTTGGTGGAGCGAGGACCGGGAGGTGAGAGATGCCATCGGGTCACATCACGGGTTGATGGCGTCGGAGCTGCTCGCCTCGTCGATCCGGGAGTCCGATTCCCCTCTGCCCGGCGTCATCGTTCTCGGGGACCGGGAAGTGGCGATCGAGATCTCCCCGGTCAGCACCGGCGAGGGCCGATGAGGCTCATCCCCGCTGGATGAGGAGACCGGGGCACGCCCCGGTCAAATCTCGTCGTCTTCGCTCTCGAGCCGGAATCCCTCGAGCTCCGACGAGCCCGCCCCTTCTTCCTCGTCGGGGCTGTCCACGTCCTCGATGTCGATCTCCAAACCGTCTTGATCGTCGTCTTCGTCCTGTTCGTCGTACCGGTCCTCCTCGGATAGGTCGGTCTGGTCCGACTCACCCGGGTTGGCGTCGCCGCTGCTCGGAACATCGGGGCTATCGAGATCGGGGCTATCGAGGTCGGGGCCATCGAGGTCGGGGCTATCGAGATCGGGGCTTTCGAGGTCGGGGCTCTCCGGCTCGGAGGGTTGGTCGTCACCGGTCTCGGCGTCCACCTGACCCGCCACCTTGCCCCTGACCTCTGCCACCGCTGCGTCCATCTCGTCGAGCTTGTCTGCAACCGTGGTGGCGAGGACTGCCAGTTGGGTCCGCACCCCGGCGACCAGCCCGGTCATGTCGGCCATCTCCGCCTCCATCGCCGCCCGTCGCTGGTCGCGATCCCTGGCGAAGGTGTCGGCCTCGGAACGCGCCTCGCTCACGATCCGCTCCGCCTCTTCGCGCGCCTCTTCCAGCATCCGGTCGGCGGTCTGCTGGGCGGCGACCAGAGCACGGCCCACCGCCGACTCGTCGATGCCAGGCGCAGTGGCCGGCGGTGTCTCGACTTGAGTGGGACTCGGGGTGGATGCGCCCGAATGCTCTTGCTCCAACTGGGCGATCCGCTCCCTGGCCCGGGCCAGGTCCTCTTCCAGTTCGCGGACCGCCACCACCATCTCGTCGAGGAAGTCGTCCACCTCGTCGAGGTCGTAACCGCGCAGAGCCGTGGAGAACGTCTTCTTCTCGATGTCCGCCGGTGTGATTGCCATGACTGTGCCCCTTGCTTCTTCAGGTGAGATTACGAATCGAGCGGCGGCGCTCCAAGGATCAGAGGATCCGGCCGATCACGCGGATCAGGAGCTGGAGCCCGATGATGAGCACGATCGGCGACAGGTCGAGCATTCCCCCGCCAATCCGCACCGGTGGGATGACACGACGGAGCGGGAGGATCACCGGGTAGATGATTCGGTCGAGGAAGACGTTCAGCCTGCCCAAGGGGTGCACCGACGACGTCGGGATCCAGGAGAGGATGACCCAGGCGATGACGGCATAGAAGTAGACCTGAAGGACCAGGATCAGGATGCCGGCGAGGTCCACAGGTCAGTCGTCGACGTCGTCGAGCTCGTAGGCGCCCAGGTTGGAGAGACGTCGCTTCTCGTCCCTGCTCAGCGTCACCCTCGGGGGAAGGACCACGACGAGCCCGTCGCCGACCTTGCGCATTGACCCGTCGAGGGCGTAGATGAGGCCGGAGGAGAAGTCGACCACTCGACGCACCAGATCATGGTCGGCCTCGCGCATGTCGAGGACGACGGGCACGCGGTCGCGCACGCGGTCGGCCAGGATCCTGGCATCGCCGAACTCTTCGACGAGGATGATGTCCGATTGGACGTCACCCGAGCGGATCAGACCGATGGTCTCGGTCCCCTCCCGGAACTGGGGACGGGTTGCCGCCCGTGAGGTGGGAGGTGGTTCCACTCGCCTGCTCTGCGGTATGGGCTCGACCCGACGCGGCTCGACCCGACGCGGCTCGACCCGGCGAGCCGGCTCATCGATCGGCCCCGGCTGGGGTCGTTCCCCCGGCTCGGAGTCCATTTGGTCCTCGTCGACCAGCCCCAGATAGACGAGAGCTTTCGAGAAAAGTGACGACATATCACTCCGGTCAGGTGCGTTCCCCAAAGATAGCCCGGCCGACGCGGATAATTGAGGAGCCTTCCTCCACGGCGACCTCGAAGTCGTCGGTCATTCCCATGGAGAGCTCTTCGATGCCGGGATGGTCCCGGGAGAGGTCGTCACGAAGATGGCGGAGCAGGGCGAAGTGAGGTCGCTGAGCCTCGGGATCGTCGCTGATCGGGGGTATCGCCATCAGCCCTCTCACCTCGAGCCCCAGTTCCACGATCCGCTCCAGAGTCTCTCGCGCCCGTTCCGGCATGACTCCCGACTTCTGCGGCTCGCGACCGGTGTTCACCTGGAGCAGGACCGGTGGGGGCAGACCGTTGCCCTTGGCCCAGGCCGCGGCGAGAGACTCCCGGTCCATGGAGTGGAGCAGATGGGTTATCGGGCGGACCATGCGGGCCTTGTTGGCCTGGAGTCCACCGACGAAGTGCCAGCGGATGTCGCCGGGCAGACCAGTCGCCTTCTCCGCCATCTCCTGGGCCCGATTCTCCCCGAAGTCACGGTGGCCCATCTGGTAGACGGCCTCAATGTCCGAGATCGGCTTGGACTTCGAGACCGCGACCAGGGTGACCGAATCGGGGGTACGGCCCGCTCTCTCCGCGGCCGACGCCGCCCTCGAAACCACCTCCTGGTAGCTCATGGTATCCAAGCGAGGCTGGCTTGCCGGAGCAGGGTCCGATTCTGACGGTGGCTGTAGAGACCAGGGTCGTGCATGGTGCATGCGCCCGAGATCCAAACCTCCATCCCTTCTAGTTCCCTTCGCAACCAGGAGGCCAGGTCGACCGAGACCGTCCCCCAAGTCGTCTCGGCGAGATCGTCGGGGAACCGCCGGCTCACCTCGGGCCCGACCTCGAAGCAACACGGCCCGATCCCGGGGCCGATGGCAGCAGAAGTCGGCTCGTGCCCGTGAGCCGTCATCTCCGCCCGCAGCGCGGTGACCACCCCGTTGGCCGCGCCTCGCCAGCCGGCGTGGGCCACGCCCACAGCAGTCCCGGCGCTCAACACCACACCGAAGCAATCGGCGGTGAACACGGCCAGGGGCAGACCGTGGACATCGGTCCACAACCCGTCGGCGTCCGCCAATTCACCCGGCTCGAATGCCCTGCTCGTCGTGGTGCCGTGGACCTGGCGAACCGTGGCCCATCGCCTGGAGATGCCGAGCCAGGACGACACCGCCGAGCGGGCGGTCATGTCGTTGCGCTGGTCACCCTCGGCCCCGTCGGTGAAGGCCACCCCGTCGACCCCGGGGGGCCGGTTCATCCCTGGACGAAGGTGGGGATGTCGAGGGAGTCGTCCCCCTCGTCGAACCCGGAGTACGAGCGGGCGGCGGGGCGGGTCGGGGTCGGCCTGGCCCCTCTCCTCGCCTGGAAGCCGGCGGCGATGACCGTCACCTTCATCTCCTCGCCCAGGTCGTCGTCGACGATGGCGCCGAAGATGATGTCAGCCTCGGTGTCGGCGTGATCGGCCACGACCCGAGCCGCCTCGGTGGCCTCGTGCAGAGTCATCGACGACGGGCCGGAAACCGAGAGAAGCACTCCCTTGGCTCCCTCCATCGAGGTCTCCAACATGGGGCTGGAGATGGCCCGCTCGGCGGCTTGCTTGGCCCGGTTCTCCCCGGTAGCGCGTCCGATGCCCATCACCGCCGACCCGGCGTCGGACATGATGGTGCGAACGTCTGCGAAGTCGACGTTGATCAGACCGGGCGTCGTGATCAGGTCGGTGATGCCGGCGACACCGCTCATCAACACCTCGTCGGCGAGCCTGAACGTCTCCGCGATCGGCGCGCTCGGGTCACCGACGTCGAGCAGCCTGTCGTTCGGGATCACGATCAGGGTGTCGACCGCATCCTTGAGGTCGTCGATGCCCTGTTCGGCGTGCACCGCGCGACGTCGCCCTTCGAACCCGAACGGACGAGTGACCACTCCGACGGTGAGAGCCCCCACGGACCGGGCCACCTCGGCCACCACCGGCGCGCCGCCGGTGCCGGTCCCGCCCCCCTCGCCGGCGGTTATGAAGATCATGTCCGACCCCTTGAGCACGTCTTCCAGTTCGGCTTTGTGCTCCTCGGCGGCGGCACGACCGATCTCAGGGTTGGCCCCCGCGCCCAAGCCCCTGGTCACCTCGCGGCCGATGTCCAGCTTGACATCGGCATCGCTCATCAGCAATGCCTGGGCGTCGGTGTTCAGGGCGATGAACTCGACTCCGCGTATGCCCGCTTCGACCATGCGGTTGACGGCGTTGACGCCGCCCCCTCCGATCCCTACGACTTTGATGACGGCCAGATAGCCGCCGCTCGACGAGTTCAC